>JASHTK010000251.1 GCA_030040575.1 Gammaproteobacteria bacterium | reverse complement strand
ACAGGTCCTCGCGGAACTGGCCGCCGCTCATCAGCTGCTGCAGGTCGCGGTGGGTCGCGGAGATGACGCGCACGTTCACGGCGATCGCATCGGTGCTGCCGACCGGCCGGATCACGCTCTCCTGCAGCACGCGCAGCAGCTTCACCTGCAGTCGCATCGGCATGTCGCCGATCTCATCGAGTATCAGCGTGCCGCTGTCGGCGGCCTGGAACAGGCCGCGGTGCGCGCGCAGGGCGCCGGTGAACGAGCCCTTCTCGTGCCCGAAGAGCTCCGACTCGAGCAGGTTCTCGGCCATGGCGCTGCAGTTGATCGCGACGAAGGGCTTGGTCCGGCGCGGGCTCGCCCGGTGGATCGCGCGGGCGAGGATCTCCTTGCCCGTGCCGCTCTCCCCGGTGATGAGCACGCGCGCGTCCGTGCCCGCGACCATGTGCGCCTGCGCGAGCTTCTCCTCCATAAGGGAGCTGCGCGTCACGATCTCCGCGCGCCAGTCCTCATCCGAGGCGCCGAAGCCGGAGATCCTGAGCGCCTTCTGGACCTGGTCGAGGAGCTCCTGCTTGTCAACGGGCTTGGTGAGGAACCCGAACGCGCCCATCTGGGTCGCCTGCACCGCATCGGGGATGGTGCCGTGGGCGGTGAGGATGATCACCTTCAGGCCCGGCCAGCGATGCTGCAGCTCCTTCAGCAGCCCGATGCCGTCCATCTGGTCCATGCGCAGGTCGGTGATCACGAGGTCCGGCCGGAAGCGGCTCGCCGCGGCGAGCGCCTGTGCGCCGCTCTCGACGGCCTCCACGTCGTAGTTCTCCGCCCGCAGGCGGATCGTGAGCAGGCGCAGCAGGCCGGGGTCGTCGTCCACGACGAGAATGCGCGCCTTGCGTTTGCCGGGCTGGTTCACGGTGTGGGTCCTTGCGTGGCCGGCTTGCGCCGGTTGAGGGAGCGCTCGATGTTCGCGATCGCATTGAGTTTCGCGCGGGTCTGCTCGAGCTCCTTGCGCAGCCGCGCGTTCTCCTCCGTCTCGGTCTGCAGCCGCTTGCTCGCGGCCGCCATGAGCTCGTGGTCGTTGCGGGCAGATTGCATCCTCAAGCGCCGGTTCTCCGCGACGAGAGCGAGCTGCTGCTCGAGGTCGCGGACCACGAGCAAGGCGAGTGCGCGCTCCGAGGGCGTGAGGGATACCGGGGCCGCAAGGGCGTCGTGCAGCAGCTGCTCGGCGTGCGCGGCGTCAAAGCCCGCGTGGCCCGGGGTGGAGAGCACGAGGGCATACTCGAGCTCCTCGCTCGGATGCGTCGGCGAGGTGTCGTAGGCTTGCTTCGCCGTCGCGAGGATCTGCGCCTGGTCGGCGGGCGCACCCTCCATCAGGTGCTGCACCACCTCGAGGTGATTCGCGACCCGCACCGCCGAGGTGACGGCTGGATCAACCGGCGGTGGGGCGGGCGGCTTCCGCGCTCGGCCAAACCCGAAGCCTCCTGCGCAGCCGCAGAGCGCGGCGGCGGCGGCGAGCACCGCGGCCGCGGAGGCCGCCCGCTCAAGCCGCATGCGCGCGATCTCGCGGGCGGGGCGCGGCCGTGTCGCCGGGCTTGCCGAGCGGCATGCTGATCCTGAAGTGCGCGCCGGGATACTCTCCATCGACGATCCGGATCGTGCCGCCGTGCGCGGACACGAACTCGAGGACGACCGAAAGGCCGATCCCGGTGCCCTTGACGCTCGAGCCCTTCGCCGCCTTGCCGGTGTAGAACGCCTCGAAGACGTGCGCGCGCTCGTCCTGGGGAATGCCCGGACCGCTGTCCGCCACGTCGAGAATCAACTGGCCGTTCGTCGTGTGCGCCCCCATGTGAATCGTTCCGCCTTTCGGGGAGTATTTGATGGCATTCGACAGCAGATTGTCCAGGATCAGGCGCAGCTTGCCGCGATCCGCGACCAAGGTCACATCCTCGATCTTCACGTCGAGCCGCGCCCGCTGACTGAGCAAGGTGAGCTGCTGGCTCTCGAGCACCTGCTTGATGAGCGGGCGCAGCCGGAACTCGCTCGTGTCGAGGCCGACGCTGCTCGTCTGCCAGGCGCTGAAGGAGAGCAGGTTCTCGATCATCCGCTGAAGCTTCAAGCTGTTCTCGCGCAGGATCCCGGCGACCTCCCGCTGGCTGCCGTCGAGCGCCCCGACCGCCCCGTCGATCAAAAGCTCCGTGCCCTCGCGAATATTGGCGAGGGGCGTCTTCAGCTCGTGAGACATGTGTCGCAGAAAGCGGCTGCGCTCCTGCGCGTGGTCGAGCAGCCGCGCGCGCAGCCACTCGAGCTGCCGGCCGAGCCGCTCGAGGTCGGTCGGTCCCGAGACGGCGACCGCATGGGAGTAGTTGCCCGCGCCGAGCTCGCTGATCGCCCGGTCGATGTGGGAGAGCGGCCGCCCGATCGCGAGGGTGACGACGAGGATCGCAATCAAGGTGAGCGGCAGCAGGAGCGTCGATTGCCAGAACAGGCGCCGCTGCGCCGCGCGGGTCCTGCGCTGGATGTCGGCCGCCTGCGAGTCGATCTCGGCCTCGCTTTGCTGGGCGATGCGGTCCGCGAGGGCCCCGAGCTCGGCGAAGCGCGGGGTGAGATCATCGAGCTTGACCCCGCCGCCTTTCGGGTCCGTCGTCGCGGGCGCGCCGAGCAGCTCGGTGCCGATCGCCTCCTGCAGCTTACCCAAGCGGTCGAGCGCCTGCCGCGCAGGCTGGGACGTCAACTGCGCGGCGAGATTGCGCCGGGTGTCGGCGAGCTGACCGTTCTGCGTGCGGTAGACGTCGAGGAGCTTTGGATCGGCGAGCACCTGATAGAACTGCGCTGTGCGGTCGAGCGAGTCGATCTGGGATTTCAGATCCTGGCTCGAGCGTGCCGTGCTCACCCCTTCGATGACGAGCTCGCGGCTCGTGTCCGCGAGCCGGCGCATTTGCAGCGCCGCATTGAGGATCGCGACGAGCAGCGGCACCGCGATGACCGCGAGGCCGAGCAACATGAGGCTCCTCAACGATTTGGGGCGTACCCAGCGCATGCGGCGCTCTGTCATGGCCTGCCAGCGACGGTCCTCAAGGGGCCGCGAAGGGCGACCCGTGCGTGCCCCGGCGCGAGCCGCGCCGGAGCGAGAAACTCTACCAGGGATTGCGCAGCAGATGCTCCTCCCACGCGAGCGAGGAGCGGACGATCGCGTCGAGATCGTCGAGGCGCGGAAGCCACCCGAGCGACTCCCGGATGCGCCGCGCGCGCGCGACGAGCACGGCGGGGTCGCCCTCGCGCCGCGGCTCCTCGCGGATCATCAGTCGCCGGCCGCAGACGCGCTCGACGCTCTGCAGAACCTCGCGGACGCTGTAGCCGTGGCCGTAGCCGCAGTTGAGCACCGTCGAGCCGCCGCCGCGGCGCAAGTAATCGAGGGCGTCGAGGTGCGCCCGCGCGAGATCCTCGACGTGAATGTAATCGCGAATCCCGGTGCCATCCGGAGTCGCGTAGTCGGTGCCGAAGATGCTGACGTGCGGGCGCTTGCCGGCCGCGGCCTCGCAGGCGACCTTGATCAGGAGCGTGGCCTGCGGGGTGGACTGTCCAATGCGTCCGGAGGTGTCGGAGCCCGCGACGTTGAAGTAGCGGAGCGCCACGTACCGCATCTCGCTCGCCGCGGCCGCATCGCGCAGCATCCACTCGGACATGAGCTTGGAGGTGCCGTAGGGATTGATGGGCGCGGTCGGCGTCGTCTCCTCGGCCTCGCCGCCGGGCGGCGTGCCGTACACTGCCGCCGTGGAGGAGAATACGAAGTGACGAACCCCGCTCGAGAGGCAGCACTCGAGGAGGCTGCGCGTCGCGCACGTGTTGTTGCCGTAGTACTTGAGCGGCTCGCGCACCGATTCCGGCACGATGGTGTGCGCGGCGAAGTGCAGGACCGTCTGCACGCCGTGCTCGCGGATCACCTCGAGCATCGCCCGCCGGTCGCCTACGTCGGCGACGACGAGTGGCGCATCGAGGACGGCCTGGCGGAAGCCGCGCGAGAGGTTGTCGACGACGATGACCTGCTCGCCGCGCGCGCGCAGCTGGAGCAGGACGTGGCTGCCGATGTAGCCGGCTCCGCCGGTGAGGAGAAGCGTGCCGTGACTCATGAGCCTTGAGAGCCTTTCGGATCTAAAAAACCCATCATAAACAAACGGCGCGGGCAGAATGTGACGGATCCTTCAGCGGCGGATGCGCGGCCCTTCGCGGGACTCTCCCCTGAGGTCGTGCTCGAGGCGGCGGCCTCCGCGGGCTTCGAGGCGGACGGGCGGCTGCTCGCTCTCAACAGCTACGAGAACCGCGTGTACCAGGTCGGGGAGAGCACCCGGGGGATGCTCGTGCTCAAGTTCTACCGAGCCGGGCGCTGGAGCGATGCGCAGATTGGCGAGGAGCACGAGCTCACCGCCGAGCTCGCCGCGGCGGAGCTGCCCGTCGCGGCGCCGCTCGCAGTTGACGGCAGAACGCTCCTCAGAT
>JASHTK010000024.1 GCA_030040575.1 Gammaproteobacteria bacterium | reverse complement strand
GCCGAGCGCGCCCGGCGCTCGAGCGGCTCGCCCGGCGAGCGGTGACACAGCAACACCTGGTGGGGGGAGACGGCCCGGCGGCGCACCAGACGGCCGTCGAGCCGAATCTCATCGGTCGCGCGCACGCGCGTGCCGAGCGCCGCGGGGGCGCCGTTCACGGTGAGGCGGCCGGCGCGGATCCATGACTCGACGTTGCGCCGCGAGCCGAGCCCGAGGTGGGCGAGCGCCTTCTGCAGGCGCTGCCCGGCGTCCGGGCGCGCTCGCGAATCGCGCGGCGCTCGAGGATCGAGGCGCGCTCGAGGAGCGGGGGGCATGGGCAACGCGCCGAGCGGCCGATGCAGGCTAGCCGATCGCCGGTCCGTGCCCCGAGCGAGCGGCGACCATCCCGGGCGAGCTCTGCGGATCATCGCCCGGCTCGCGCTCCTCCTCCTCCGGCTCCTCGCTCGGGGCGTCGAGCTCGGGCGCGGCGGGCTCAAGGTCGAGCTGCACGTGGAGCTCGGCCATCGCCCGCAGCTCGGCGAGCGGCGGCAGCTCATCGAGCCTCTTCAGGCCGAAGTAATCGAGAAACTCGCGCGTCGTGCCGAGCAGCTCAGGTCGCCCGGGCACGTCGCGCAGGCCGACGACGCGCACCCAGTTGCGCTCGATGAGGGTCTTCACGATGTGGGGGTTCACGGCGACGCCGCGCACCGCCTCGATCTCGCCACGGGTGATCGGCTGGCGGTACGCGATGAGCGCGAGCGTCTCGAGCAGCGCGCGCGAGTAGCGCGCCGGCCGCTCCGGCCACAGGCGCGAGATCTCCTCCGCGAGCTCGCGGCGCACCTGCACCCGATACCCCGAGGCGGTCTCCTTGAGCTCGATGCCGCGCCCGGCGTACTCGGCCGCGAGGGTCTCGAGCGCCGCCCGGATCCGCGCCGCCTCGGGGCGCGAGGAGTCCGCGAACAGCGCCGCAAGGTCCGCGATTTGCAGCGGCCGATCCGCCGCGAGCAGCGCGGCCTCCACCACGTTCTTCAGATGCGAGTCGTTCATGCGCCCGCCTCTCCCGGGTCCTGCGGATCGGGCGGGGCCGCGGCCCCGGCGTCCGCAGCACCGGGGTCGGCCACGAGCCTCAAGGTGCGGCCCGGCGCGGCGGCGCGCACGTGCAGCGGGGCGAAGGGCTCGGCCTGCACCACCTCGATCAGCCCCTCGCGAACGAGCTCGAGGATCGCGGCGAACGCGACGGTGAGCCCCATGCGCCCCTCCTCGAGCTTGAACAGGCGCACGAACTCGACGAAGCTCGCCCGCTCGAGCGCCGCGAGGATCTCGCTCATGCGCTCGCGAACCGAGAGCGGCTCGCGCACCAGCCGATGCGGCGCGAACAGCTCCGCGCGCACGACGACCTCCTGGAACGCGGCGAGCATCTCGCGCAGCGTGACCTGCGGCAGCAGCCGCACGACCTTGCGGTCCTTGAGCTCCGCGCCCGCGCCCCACACGTCCCGCTCGAGGCGCGGGAGCCGGTCGAGGCTCTCGGCCGCCTGCTTGAAGCGCTCGTACTCCTGCAGCCGGCGCACGAGCTCCGCGCGCGGATCCTCCTCGGCCGCCTCGAGCCCGTCGGGCTGCGCGCGCGGCAGGAGCATGCGCGATTTGATCTCGGCGAGCGTCGCCGCCATCAGCATGTACTCGCCGGCAAGCTCGAGGTGCAGGTCCTGCATGAGCGCGATGTACTGCGTGTACTGGCGAGTGATCTCGGCGATCGGGATGTCGAGGACGTTGAGGTTCTGCCGGCGGATGAGGTAGAGGAGCAGATCGAGGGGGCCCTCGAAGGCCTCGAGGAAGATCTCGAGCGCCTGCGGGGGAATGTACAGGTCGCGCGGCAGCTGCGTGAAGGGCTCGCCGTTCACGACGGCGAACGGCATCTCCACCTGCTCCGGGACCACCGGCGGAGCCGGGGGTGGCGGCTGCTCGTGCGTCACGATGACCTTCAGCTCCGGCTTGTTCGCCATCAGTCCGCCCGCAGATGCATCGCGCGCCGCACCTCATCGAGCGTCTGGTGCGCGGCCTCGCGCGCCTTGCTCGCGCCCTCGGCGACGATGCCGCGAACGAGGTCCGGATTATCCTCGAATTCCTGGGCACGTCGACGGAACGCGCGCACCTCCTCGACGATCTGGTCGATGAGCGGCTTCTTGCAGTCGAGGCAGCCGATCCCCGCGCTGCGGCACCCCTCGCTCACCCAGCGGCGCGTCGCCTCGTCGGAGTAGATCTTGTGCAGGTCCCACACGGGGCACTTCTCCGGGTCGCCGGGGTCGGTGCGCCGCGCACGCGCGGGATCGGTCTTCATGGCGCGCAGCTTCTGCGCGACGGCGTCCGGGTCCTCGCGCAGGCCGATCGTGTTGCCGTAGGACTTCGACATCTTCCGCCCGTCGAGTCCGGGCACCCGCGGGCTCGCCGTGAGCAGCACCTGCGGCTCGGGCAGGATGCTCAAGTGAGAGCCCTCGAGGAACCCGAGGAGCCGCTCCCGGTCCGCGACGGTGATACGGTTGTTCGCCTGCACGAGTGCCCGCGCGCGCGTCAGCGCCTCGGTGTCGCCCGCTTCCTGAAACCGCCGGCGCAGCTGCCGGTAGAGCGTGCTGTTGCGCCCGCCGAGACTCCTCACCCCGCGCTCGGCCTTCTCCTCGAACTGCGGCTCGCGCCCGTAGAGGTGATTGAAGCGGCGGGCGAGCTCGCGGGTCACCTCGACGTGCGCGACCTGATCCTCCCCGACCGGGACGAAGTCGGCGCGGTAGAGCAGGATGTCCGCGCTCTGCAGCAGCGGGTAGCCGAGAAACCCGTAGGTCGCGAGGTCCCGGTCGCGCAGCTCCGCCTGCTGCTCCTTGTAGGTCGGCACCCGCTCGAGCCAGCCGAGGGGCGTCATCATGGAGAGCAGCAAGTGCAGCTCCGCGTGCTCGGGGACGTGCGACTGGATGAACAGCGTCGCGACGCCGGGATTCAGTCCGGCGGCGAGCCAGTCCACCAGCACGGCGCGGATGTGATCCTGAAGGGCCGAGGTATCCTCGTAGCCGGTCGTGAGCGCATGCCAGTCCGCGATGAAGAAGAAGCACTCGTACTGGTACTGCAGCTCCACCCAGCTGCGCAGCGCGCCGTGGTAGTTCCCGAGGTGCAGCGGCCCGGTCGGCCGCATCCCCGAGAGCACGCGCCGCGCCTGTGGGTTTACGCTCATGAAGCGCGCCGATTATAGGCCCAAAACGGCGAGATCGCCCTTGCCCCGCCGCACCACGACCGGCGGCGAGACGGCGAGGTCCACGACGGTCGTCGGCTCGATGCCGCAGTTGCCGCCGTCGAGCACCGCATCGACGTCGTGCTCGAGACGCTCGCGAATCTCGCGCGGATCGGTGAGCGGCAGAGCATCCCCGGGAAGGATCAGCGTCGAGCTCATGAGCGGCTCGCCGAGCTCCGCGAGCAGCATCCGCGGCACCGCATGGTCGGGCACGCGGATGCCGATCGTGCGCCGCCGCTCGTGCTGCAGGCGGCGCGGCGTCTCGCGCGTCGCCGGCAGCAGAAAGGTGTAGGGGCCGGGCGTGCACGCCCGCAGCAGCCGGAACTGAGGCGTATCGATCCGCGCAAACCGGGCGCTCTCGCCCACGCTGCGGCAGACGAGCGTGAAATGGTGGTTGCGGTCGGCCTGGCGGATGCGGCGCAGCCGCTCGAGCGCGGCCTTGTCGCCGATGTGACACCCGAGCGCGTAGCAGGAGTCGGTCGGATAGGCGATGACGCCGCCGCGGCGCACGATGTCCGCGGCGCGACGGATGAGGCGCGGCTCGGGATTGGCCGGATGGAGGCAGAAGAACTGGCTCAATCGGGACCCCTCGCCGGTCCTGCGCGGGCATTTGGGCTATCATACGCGGCCCTTTCGGCCGAGATCGCCGGTTTTCGATGCGCATCCCATGCAGGCCCTGCTAGAGACGGCGCCGCTTGCCGCCTTCGTCGTCGCGTACTACCTGCACGGCCTGTACGCCGCGACCGCGACGCTGATGGGGGCGATGCTCGCGCTCCTTGCGGTGGACCTCGCGCTCACCCGCCGCGTGCCCCCGATGCACTCCTTGAGTGCGGCCCTCGTCGTGGTGTTCGGAGCGGCAACGCTGCTGCTGCACAACCGCCGCTACATCGAGATGAAGACGAGCGTCTTTTGCTGGCTCGTGAGCGCCGCGTTCCTCGCAAGCCTCTGGATCGGCAAGCGAACCCTGGTCGAGCGGCTGCTGAGCGCGCTCCTCGGCGCCGCGCTCGGCTCGGACATCCGCTTGCCCGGGCCGCTGTGGCGGCGGCTCAACTGGACGTGGGTCCTCTTCTACGCCGCGATCGGTTGCGCGAATCTCGTGGTAGCCTTGCGCGCGAGCGAGCGGTTCTGGGTGAACTTCAACGTCTTCGGCCTCACGCTGGCGACCATGGCCTTCCTCGTCCTGCAGGTCGTGTGGCTGATGCGGCGCATCGAGCCCGCGGCCCGGGACTCCTCCGCCGAGGCGGGCTGAGGAGGGGGCGGCATGCCCGATACGGCCGAGCGGATCCGCGCCGCCCTCGAGCGCGAGCTCGTTCCGGCGCAGCTCAGCGTCGAGGACGAGGGCGCCCGGCATGCCGGCCACCCCGGAGCGCGCGCGGGCGGGCACTTTCGGGTGCGGGTGGTGTCCGAACGGTTTCGGGGGCTTACCCGGGTCGCTCGACACCGCATGGTCTACGCGGCCGTCGGGCCCCTGCTCGGCCACGGCGTCCATGCGCTCGCGATCGAGGCGCTGACCGAAGAAGAAGAAATGACTTTATGAGTATATTACAATTGACTGATCTATAACTATAGCCAGCAGCCAAGGCTCATTCACAATGAACAAGCTCGGAACCCTGTTGATCTCCCTCGCCGCCGCGGCGGCCCTCACCGCCTGCCAGCAGAAGGCGGCCACGCCGGCGAGCGCGCCCGCGGCGAGCGATTCGGTCGCCGTGGTGGACGGCGTGCCGATCAGCCGCGGCCTCTACGACTTCTACGTCACGCGCATCACGGGGGGCCGCGGTCCGAGCGATCTGTCGCCCGATGACCGCGCGCGCGCCCTCGAGGGGCTCGTGCGGGCGGAGATCGTCGCCGAGGAAGCCGACAAGGAGGGCCTCACCCGGGACCCGGATACGGTGAGCCTGCTCGCGCTCAACCGGCTCAACGTCCTCGAGCAGGTGCTCTCCGACCAGTACCTGAAGGACCGCAAGCCGACGGACGAGCAGCTGCGCACGGAGTACGAGACCGAGGTCGCGAACTTGCCGCACGTCGAGTATCACGCGCGCCACATCCTCGTCGCGACCGAGCCGTTCGCGGAGCGGATCATCGAGGAGCTCAATCACGGAGCGAACTTCGAGGACCTCGCCAAGGAGGAGTCGATGGACAGCTCGAAGTCGAACGGCGGTGACCTCGGCTGGTTCACGACGCAGAACATGGTGAAGCCGTTCGCCGATGCGGTGACGGAGCTCAAGCCCGGCGAGTTCACCCAGAAGCCCGTCCAGACCCAGTACGGCTGGCACGTCATCCAGCTCGTGGAGACGCGCCCGCTCACCCCCCCGAGCTTCGACAGCGCGCAGCAGCGCTTGACCCAGCTCATCGAGGCGCGGGACTTCACCGCTTACATCGATGGGCTCGAGAAGACCGCGAAGGTCGAGAAGAGCAAGCTCTAAGCCGCGGTGCCGGTGAGCGCGAGGAACTGCGCCTCATCGATCACCTGTACGCCGAGCTCCCCGGCCCGGCGCAGCTTCGATCCGGCCTCGCGGCCCGCGACCACCCAGTCGGTCTTGCGCGAGACGCTGCCGCTCACCGTCGCCCCGCAGCGCTCGGCGAGCGCTTTCGCCTCCTCGCGGCTGAGGTGCTCGAGGTGGCCCGTGAACACGACGGTCTTGCCCGCGAGAGGGGAGTCCTGCGCGGGCCGCTCGGCGTCGCGAATGCGCACTTGCCGCGCGAGCCGCTCGACCATCTGCACGTTGTGCCGATCCGAGAAATACGCGGCGATGCTGTCCACCACCGTCTCGCCGATCTGATCGAGGGCGTCCATCTCGAGGCGCGCCTCGGCATGGCCCGCGGCGAGCCTCGAGCACGCCTCGCGCAGCGCGGGCCAGCTGCCGTAGCCGCGGGCGAGCGCGCGCGCCGTGGTCTCCCCGACGTGGCGGATCCCGAGCGCGTGGATGAACCGCTCGAGCGGGACGGTGCGCCGGGCCTCGATGGCCGCGAAGAGCTTACGGGCCGAGGTCTCGCCGAAGCCCTCCTGCTCCTCGAGCTTGATCGTCGGGTTGCGCGCGGCGAGCTCAAATAGATCGGCCGGCTCGCGAATCCAGCCCTTCTCGTAGAAAAGAGCGATCTGCCGCTCCCCGAGGCCGTCGATGTCGAAGGCCCGCCGCGAGACGAAGTGCCGCAGGTGCTCGATCCTCTGGTAGGGACAGGCGAGCTCGCCCGAGCAGCGCGCGATGCGGCCCTCCTCCCCCGCGGCGGTGCGATCGCGCACCACGGCGGTCGCGAGCGGGCAGGGGCAGGTCCGCGGAAACACATAGCGCCGCGCGCCGGCGGGCCGCCTCTCGCGGACGACGCCGAGCACCTGTGGGATCACATCGCCCGCGCGCTGGATCGTGACGGTGTCGCCGACGCGCACGTCGAGCTCGCGGATGTGGTCCTCGTTGTTGAGCGTCGCGTTGGAGACCACGACGCCTCCGACGCTCACCGGCGCGAGCTTGGCGACCGGGGTGAGCGCGCCGGTGCGGCCGACCTGGACCTCGATCGCCTTCACGAGCGTCGTCGCCTTCTGCGCGGGGAACTTGTGCGCGACGGCCCAGCGCGGGTCGCGCGAGACGAACCCGAGCCGCTCCTGCCAGTCGAGCCGGTCGACCTTGTACACCACCCCGTCGATGTCGTAATCGAGCGTCGCTCGCACGAGCTCGATCTCGCGATGGAACTCGAGCAGCTCCTCGACCGAGTGGCACAGCCGCGCGAGCGGATTGGTCTTCAGTCCGTGCCGCGCGAACCACTCGAGCATTCCCCACTGGGTGCGCGCGGGCAGCGCCGTCATCTCGCCCCACGCGTACGCGAAGAACTCGAGCGGCCGTGAGGCCGTGACGGCGGGGTCGAGCTGGCGCAGCGACCCGGCGGCGGAGTTGCGCGGATTGGCGAAGACCGGCCGGCCGGCCGCCTCCTGCTGCGCGTTGAGCGCGAGGAAGGCGGACTTCATCATGTAGACCTCGCCGCGCACCTCGCAGACCTCGGGAGCATCGCCCCCCTCAAGCGTGCGGGGAATGCCGCGGACGGCCTTGACGTTCGGCGTCACGTCCTCGCCCTCCGTCCCGTCCCCGCGCGTCGCGCCGCGCGCGAGGCCGCCGCGCTCGTAGCGCAGGGACAGAGACAGTCCGTCGATTTTCGGCTCGGCCGTGAAATCGATCGGCTCCCCGCCCTCGAGCCCGAGGAAGCGGCGGACGCGCTCGACGAAGGCGACGACATCCTCCGGAGCGAGCGCGTTCGCGAGCGAGAGCATCGGCACCGCATGGCGGACTTTCGCGAACTTCCCGGACGGCGGGGCGCCGACGCGCTGGGTGGGAGAATCCGCGGTGAGCAGCTTGGGATGCGCCCGCTCGAGCGCGCGCAGCTCCTGCATGAGCCGATCGTACTCGGCATCCGAGATCTCCGGACGATCGAGCTCGTAATAGAGGCGGTTGTGGCGCGCGATCTGCGCGCGCAGCTCCGCGATGCGCTCGGCCGCGCCCTTCACGCCTCACTCGAGCGCCGCTGCTCCGGCCCGGCCTCGAGCTCCTCGCGCAGCTCGGCCGCGCGGGCGGCCGTGAGCGGCGCGCCGCGCTCATCCTGCAGCAGCCCCTGCAGCCGGTCCCCGAGGTTGCGGGCGCAGGTGAGCAGCTCATCGAAGGCGCGCAGCGCCGGCAGCGGACCCGGCAGCACGCTGAACAGGCTGAGGCCGCCAAACCGCTGCGTGTCGATCGACTCCGCATCGAACGTGCCCGGCTGGGTGAGATTGGCGACGCTCACGACCGCGCGACCCTCCGGTCCGGCGCGGTGAAAGATGGCGAGCTTGCCGAGCACGAAGCCCTCCGCGGCGAGCGCCTGGCGCACGGCATGGCCGGCGAGCCGGCCATTTGCGGCGACGAGCCTCAGGGCGATGATGTGCCGAGCTCCCTCCTCCGGCCACTCGACGATCGGCTCCGCCGCCGGAGCGGGCGGGGCGCCATCCCCCTCGAGCAGCGCGTCGGGCAGCGTCCGGGGCCGCTCGGGCGGCGGAACGATCGGCTCCTGCGCCTCGCCCGCGAGCGGATCGAGGTGCGCGCCGCGCGAGTCCGCGCCGCGCGAGTCCGCGCGCAGGCC
>JASHTK010000250.1 GCA_030040575.1 Gammaproteobacteria bacterium | reverse complement strand
GCCTGCTGCGCGCGGACCGGCGAGCGTGAGGGCGGCACCGGCAATGAGGAAGATCAGCGATCCGGCGATCACGGCGCTACGAAGCACGCTCAGCTTCCCCTTCGGTCCGCCCCGCCCGAACAGCCGAGCCGCGCGGTCAGTCGGCCTTCTCGAGGACCACGGCGGTCCCGTAGGCGACGATCTCGCTCATCGTCTGGCCGATCTCCGCGGAGTCGAACCGCATCATCACGATGGCATTCGCCTGCATCAGGCTCGCGTTCCTCACCATGCGGTCGACGGCGTGGCGCCGGGCTTCCTCGAGCAGCTGCGTGTACTCGGTGATCTCCCCGCCGGCGAGCGAGCGCAGGCCGGCCATGATGTTGCCTCCGAGCCCGCGGCTGCGCACGACGACGCCGAATACCTGGCCCTTCATCTCCCTCACGCGGTATCCCGGAACGTTCTCGGTGGTGACGACGAGCACGCGTGCCCCCTTTTTCAGTTGCCATGGGCGCTCCGCTCAGTGTACGCCCGGTGCGTGCGGTACGATAAGGCGCCGCGGCGCTGCGGCAGGAGCTCCGGCCGATGAGCGATCTTCCCGAGGTGTTCCGCGATGCCTCCACCGTCACGGAGGCGAAGCTCGAGTTCATCTTCCAGATCCGGCTGTGGTTCGCTCGAGTGCAGAACATCGAGAACATGCCCTCCGGCGCGGGACGGGGCGCGGTGTACGTCGATCGCGGCACGATCGAGGGGCCGCGGCTCACGGGCGCGGTGGTTCCCGGCAGTGGAGGCGACTGGGCGCTCTTCCGGCCCGACGGCGTGCTCGCGATCGACGCTCGCTACATGCTGCGCGCGGAGGATGGGACGCTGATCCTCCTGCACAACCGCGGCTATCTCTGGGGCCGCAGGGCGGATGTGATGCCGCGCATCAGGGCCTGGATCTTCGAGGGAGGCCCGCCGGTTGCGCATTCGGAGTATTACCTGCGCGCCTTTCCGACCTTCGAGGTGCAGACCGGCCCGCACGACTGGCTGATGCGCCACGTGGTCGTCGGCGTCGGCGAGCGGCAGGCAGACGGCAACCTCATCCGCTACTATGCATTGCTCTGAGCGCCGCGCCGCCGCCGGGTGAGCATGCCCGAGCACGATTTCGTCATCGTCGGCGCCGGGTCGGCCGGTTGCGTGCTCGCCCGCAGGCTCTCGGAGGAGGGCGCTCACCGGGTGCTGCTCCTCGAAGCCGGTGCGCGCGACCACCGTGCCGTGACGCGCATTCCCGTCGCGTGGCTCGCCGCGGCGAGCACCCCGGCGCTCGGCTGGGGCTACCAGGCGGAGGCCGAGGACGCGACGGATCGGCGCAGCATCCCCCAGCCTCGCGGCCGGCTCCTCGGCGGCACCTCCTCGATCAACGGCATGATGTACAGCCGCGGCAATGCGGGCGATTACGACCGCTGGCGCGACGCGGGGCTGCCGGGGTGGGGATTTGCGGACGTGCTGCCGTACTTCAAGCGCATGGAGACGAGCTGGCGCGGAGAGGGTCCCTTTCACGGCGGCTCGGGTCCGCTCGCGGTGTCCCGCCAACCGCGCGATCCGCTCATCACGCCTCGGATGCTCGAGGCCGCCGCGAGGCTCGGGTATCCCGAGAGCGGTGATTTCCACGGACCGCAGGCCGAGGGGTTCGGGCTTCCCGACTTCACGATCCAGCGCGGCCGCCGCGTGAGCACCGAGAGCGCGTATCTCATCCCCGCGCTCGGCCGCCCGAACCTCACCGTCGAGACCGGGGCGCTCGCGACGCGCGTCGTGATCGAGCGAGGGCGCGCAGTCGCGGTGGAGTACGTGAAGGATGGACGGCGGCACATCGCTCGCGCGGAGCGCGAGGTGATCCTCGCCGCGGGCGCCTTCAACTCACCGCAGCTGCTGCTCCTCTCGGGAATCGGACCGCCGCGGGAGCTCGAGGCGGCCGGAATCGAGCCGCGGCATGCGCTCGCGGGCGTCGGCAAGAGCCTTCAGGACCATCCTCTCGTCGTCGCCGTCTACCGGGCATCGAGACCCTGCACGTTCGAGCGCGCGTTGCGGCTCGATCGGTTCGCGCTCGCGCTCCTCGCCTGGCGGCTCTTCGGCACGGGTCCCCTCGCCGCAAACCCGATCTCGGTCCAGGGCTTCCTGCGCCTGCACTCGCAGAGCCGCTGGCCGGACGTGCAGTTCCAGGTGTCGCACGTCTCGATGCTCGGGCGTCCGTGGTTCCCGGGCTGGCGGGCAGGCGCCGGCCACCAGTTCACGGCTGTCGCGCTCAGTTTGCGTCCGGCCGGGACCGGGGAGGTGACGTTGCGGTCGGCCGATCCGTTTGCTCCGCCGCGGATTCGCCTGGGACTGCTCGGCACGGAGGCCGACCGGCGCACCGCCCGCGAGATGCTGCGGCTCGCGCGCCGCTTCTTCTCGACGCAGCCCGTCCGCGCGCTCGTGAGCGAGGAGCTTGCGCCCGGTGCGGCCGTCACGTCGGACGCGGAGCTCGATGCCTACGTTCGCGCGACGATCCAGACGGGAGCGCATCCGGCCTGCACCTGCGCGATGGGGCGCGATGATCCCGCGGTCCTCGACGCGCACCTTAAGGTTCGCGGGATCGACGCGCTGCGCGTGGCGGATGCCTCCTCGATGCCCGATGTGGTGAGCGGAAACACGAATGCGCCGACGATCATGATCGCGGAGAAGGCCTCCGATCTGCTTCTGGGGCGCCCGCCGCTGGCGCTGGCCGATGCGGCCCGCGCGGCGATCCAGCCGCCGGGCGCGACGCGAGCCTGAGGCGGCCGACCGATAGGCCGGCGAGCGCCGCCGCCGCCGAGCCTGCGAGGATGCCGAGCTTCGCGGCCGGCAGCGGCGCGGCGTCGCCAAAGGCGAGTCCCGCGATGAAGGTCGACACGGTAAAGCCGATTCCCCCCAGGCAGCCTGCGACCAGGATGCCCCGTGGGGTGACGCCGCGCGGCAGCTCGCACAGCCGCAGCCTGAGGCAGGCGAGCGAGGCGAGCACGATGCCGAGCGGCTTGCCGAGCGCGAGCGAGACGGCGACGCCCACCACGACCGAGGCTTGCACGGGGTCCCGCAGCGCGAGTCCTCGAAGGTCGATGCCGGCGTTTGCGAGCGCGAAGACCGGCATCACGCCGTACGCGACCCACGGATGCAGCAGCTTCCCCAAGCGCAGGGACGGGGAGAGCGAGTGCGGCGGCGCGCCGGGCCGCGTCGTGACGGGAACGAGGAGGCCTACGATCACACCGGCGAGGGTCGGATGCACACCGCCTCGCAGCAGCCCGTTCCACATCACTACGCCGGTGGTTGCCGAGAGGAGCATGCTGCGCACGCCGAGGCGGGTGAGGGCAAGCATGCCCACCGCCGCGGCCGCCGCCGCGGCGAGACCGGCGAGCGAGACGCCTCGGGAGTAGAAGAGCGCGATGATGAGCACCGCGCCGAGGTCGTCGATGATCGCGAGAGCGAGCAGCAACGCGCGCAGGGCCCGTGGCACCCGCGACCCGAGCAGCGCGAGCACGCCCACGGCAAAGGCGATATCGGTCGCCGTCGGCACCGCCCACCCCCGCCGCGGGAGCGGCCCGTGAGCGAGCGCGAGATAGATCAGGGCCGGCGCGACCATGCCGCCGAGCGCCGCGACGACCGGGAGCGTCGCGAGCCGCCGGCTCGAGAGGACGCCCTCGTGCACCTCGCGGCGAATCTCGAGGCCGACGAGGAGGAAGAAGACGCTCATCAGGCCGTCGTTGACCCAGAATTGCAGCGTCCGCGCCGAGACGGCCCCCCCGAGCGCGAGCGTGAGGGAGAGGTGCCACAGTCTCTCGTAGGTGCCAGACCAGGCAGAGTTTGCCCAGAGGAGCGCGACGGCCGTGGCACCGAGGAGCGCGATTCCACTCGCCGCCTCGACGTGCACGAATCGCGCGACCGCGCCGCTGAACGCGCGGGCGAGCACGCGCGGCGCAGGCGCGGTGGAGGGAGTCGGCCGCGATGGCTCCGGGCCCTCCGCGAGGCTCGAGGACTCGAGAGGCCGGCGAGACTCGGGAGGCCGGCGATGCTCGGGAGGCGGGGGCGGCTCGGAGCCGGTGACGGTCACGGGCAATTCCTCGACCGGTTGGCGGCCCGACCAACCCGACTTCCCTGCCG
>JASHTK010000249.1 GCA_030040575.1 Gammaproteobacteria bacterium | reverse complement strand
GAGGGGAACACAGAGGCGTCTGCGACGCGCAGGCCCTCGAGCCCGACGACTCGGAGCTGCGGGTCGACGACGGCTGACCCATCGGTCCCCATGCGGCACGTGCTCACCGGATGATGCACCGTATACGCCTGGGCGCGGATATACCCGACGAGGTCTGCATCACTCTCGGCCGCAGCTCCGGGGACGACCTCCTCGGCGCGATACTTCGCGAAGGCGGGAGCGGCAAAGATCCGGCGGATCAGGCGGATGGCGCGCACGAGGGGCTGCACGTCCTCGGGGACCGAGAGCAGATTCGGGTCGATGAGCGGCGCCGCGAAGGGATCTGCGCTCGCGAGAGTGATCCGCCCGCGGCTGCGAGGGTAGAGGCCGACCGGACTCAGCGCGAAGCCGTGGCCGAACGGGAACGGAAACTTGGGCGGGGGCCGTTTCGCCGGCTGGAAGACGAGCTGCACGTCCGGCCTGTCGAGACCCGGCACCGTTCTCAAGAAGGCGGCGGACTCGAAGATGTTGTTCGCGAGCGGTCCGGACCTCAGCAGCAAGTACTCCGCGATGTTCAGCAGATTGCGCGGCAGGGCGCGCACGGAGATCCCGTAGGAGGCGGGATGCGTCGTCGCCATGTGAACGGGACTTGCGAGGTGATCGTGCAGATTGCGGCCGACGGCCGACAAGGCATGACGCACGTCGATTCCAACCGACCTCAAATGATCGGCGTCGCCGACTCCGGAGAGCATGAGGAGCTGCGGGGAGTGGATCGACCCCGCGCAGAGAATGATCTCCCGGCGCGCGCGCGCCGTGAAGGGGCCTTGCGGCGAGCGGGCCTCGACCGCTGCCGCGCGGCGACCCTCGAGGACGATCCGTGTCGCGCGCGCGTGAGTGAGGACGAGGAGGTTCCGCCGTCTCATCGCCGGACGGAGCAGCGCGCTTGCGGTGCTCACCCGCCTGCCCCCGCGGATGGAGACCTGGCGGAGCGCCACACCCTCGGTTTCCCCGCCGTTCAAGTCGGCGCGCGCGGGGAATCCGAGTCCGGTCAGCGCCTCGAAGAAGGCGAAGTTGAGCGGGTTCGGCCGCGTGACGGAGCGAACGTTGATCGCCCCGCCGCGCCCGTGATAGGCCGACGATCCGAAGTTCTCGTTGTGCTCGCTCTTGCGGAAGTAGGGCAGCACCTCCCGGTAGCTCCAGCCTGTCGCGCCCGAGCGGGCCCAGTCGTCGTAATCGCGCGGATGGCCGCGGAAGTACACCATGCCGTTGATGAGCCCCGAGCCGCCGAGTCCCCGGCCGCGCGGCACCGGAATACGCCGGCCGTTGAGGTTCGCCTGCGGCACGGTCTCGAGGCGCCAGTTGAGCTCCGCGGAGCGCTGGGCCATGGCGACCGCCGCCGGCACATCGACGGCCGCGCTGCGTCCGGAGCCCCCGGCCTCGATCAGGCAGACCGTGCTGCGCGGGTCTTCCGAGAGCCGCGCCGCGAGCGTACAGCCGGCGGTCCCGGCGCCGATCACGACGAAGTCGAAGCTCTGAGTCGGGCCGGTCGTCTCCACGGCACCCCCGTGCGCCGCTGCAGCGATCGTGTTCGCCGAGTGGCGGCGAGCCGGCTCACATTATTTCGTGAGTTCCGAGGCGACTACCAGTCGTAGACGATGCCCGTTCCATGCCAGAAATCGCCCAGAATGCCCTGGCCGAAGCCCCCGAAGATCCAAAAGTCCGCAAAGCCGGCAGACCAGCCCGCCGCGCCGTAGCGCGCTCCCGGCCCGCCGCCGGGGCCACTGATCCAGATCCACTCCGCGGCGCTGCGACTGTACTCCCAGAGGTCGTTGTAGAGTCCCGAGCTGGTGGATTGATTCATTCCCCCGTACAGCCACAGATTGCCGTGAGAGTCGGTCCATGACGTCGCATACGCACGCGCGCCAGGGGTATTGCTCGGAGAGGCCTGCGCGATCGTGCCGTAGGAGACTCCCTGACCACCCGTGAGCGAGCCGGGACCGGCTGTCCAGGTCCGGGCGGTCGGACTGAATTCCCACAAATCATTGAGCAGTACAGGGTTCGCCAGGGTGTTGGGGTTGCAGGTATCGTCAAATCCGATGCCGCCGTACAGCCAGAAATTACCATTTGGATCCGTCCAGCCGCTCGCCCCATAGCGCCCGCCCGGCGAGCTCGTTGAAGTGCAGTCGGTGACAGGTTGGCCCGGCATGGTGTGGGGCATTTGAGCTCCTCCCATGAACGTCCACGTCCCCGAGCCTGGTGAAAACATCCAGAGGTCGTTGAGGGGACCCTGAAGCGTCGCCCCGCTCGTGCCGGAAACGAAGTACCACGCATTGCCGCCGAACAACCAAAAGTTGCCATTGGCATCGGTCCACGCGATCGCACCTGAGCGAGCTCCAGGCATGACGGCGCCGCCCTCGGACGTGGGGTAAACGCTCGCCTGATTGAGCGCGGTCGCAGAGCCGCTGCGCAGCTGCCAGCCCTTCCCGGGTGTGAATTCCCACAGGTCGCCCAAGGTCCCGCTGCCGTTCTGCCCGCCGAACAGCCAGAGATTGCCGCTTGCATCGCTCGCAAAGGCCGGGCTGTGACGCATCGTGGGCCACGTGCCCGACTGGGGTATCTGCGTCCAGGCACCGACTGTGCTCGAGCGCCGTGTGAATTTCCATAGATCGTTGAGGTCCGGAGGAAGGGTGTCGAAGCCGCCGAACAACCAGAAGTTGCCGAGTGAGTCAGTCCAATAGGCCGGGACCTCACGCGGCGGCGGGAGCGAGGCGCTCGTGTACGGCGTCCAGTTGAAACTCGGCTGGCAGCGGGCGTAGGCGCTGTTGTAGATCGCCGCGCATTGCGCGGCATTGCCCCTGTGGGGCGTCGTAGGGCAATTGGGCTCCTGCGGAACGCACGGGATACCCTGTGCCAGGCAGGATTGGTAAGCGATGTCGGCGGCCTTCTCGCATTGCACCTGTTCGGGCGAGGCCGCATAGCATGGAACGGCGGCGACGATCGCGAGAAGAACAATGGTCATCGAGCGGTCGGTAGCCATCGGGACCCCCTGCAACGCTCTCGCGTTTGATCGATGACAACAGAATCCGAACGGTTGAGCTTGTAGACTTTGCGTTGCGCCCTGGGCGCAATTTTTCCGGGCCGGCGGAGGCTAACTCGGAATGATCCGGCGCGCAAATGCAGAGCGAGACTCCCTGCTGCGAGGCAATTCGCTCCCGTTGAACCGGAGCGCGTGGCGGCGTGAACGCCATCCGTTATCTGTGAAACCGGACACTCAGCGGGTCCGCCGGAGAGACGACACTGCCCCAGCTGAGCATACCGCAACTGCAACATAGAGCCGTGAGGGCCACATCGACGGTGGCATATGACCGATACATCTCGATACTGGTATTCCACACCGCAATTCGGTTTCGGGTACAGAGCACCGATCACCTGGGAAGGGTTGACGGTGGACCTCACGATATTCGCGGCATTCGTCGCTGCGGGGCTATGGGTCCGCGGACACGAGCAAGAGCATCCCATGCTCCAACTCGGGTTCTTTTTCGGAATGTTGGCGGCGGCCGTGGCGATCCGGCACTGGAAGGGCGAACCCAAATCGTGGGCCTAGGAGCGGGGGTCTAGACGAGTCAGTGCGACCCAAACCGGCCCGTCATACCCACCCCATCGGCACCAATGGGAATCGGGTCGCCAGACCTTCGAGCGTTTGCTTCAAGGCATGCTTCGCTCCGGGACTCGCCTCCCCGTGTAATAATTAGTTGCTCGCGTTGATCCAGTCGCAAACGTGTGCCATGTCGAAACGTTAGTCGAGTCGCTCGACGTCGGTGTGACCTATGCGAAAACTCATGAAATTAGAAAGGTCAACGCTCGCGCTGCTTTTTTTCCTCCTGACCGCGTGCGCGACTGAACCTCCCGCGACGCCGACATCTCCGGCGTCCGCGTCAGAAGCTGCGGTAACGCGACCCCCAACAGTGGGTCAGGGGTTCCCCAGCACCGAGCAGTTCCTCCAACCCCAGTGGATTGCGAGCGGCAAGACTGCCGCGGCAGTCGTACACGTGTGCGTCGGTCCTGACGGCAGGCTTACCGAAGAACCCAGAATCGAAGTGAGTTCGGGCTCCGAACGCTTCGACAACGGGGTAATCGCGTTCGCCAAGGCCGGCTCCGGTCACTATGAGCGAGCCATGCAGGACGGCCGCCCCGCAGCGGGCTGCTTCGCATTCTGGGTGCGCATCAAAGTGGCGGGGTACTAGGCTCGTCCGCGGATGATTTGCCGGCTCTGCATGAGGGCCGCGATGTGCAGCATGAGGAACAGCGGCACCAGGAATGCCGGGATGAGCAGGAGCGGAAGTCTCGCCATCGGAGCGGTGCTGATCTCGCCCGGCGCCCCGGTGGTAAGTGTGGCACTCAAGGTGCCAAGGCTGATGGCGACCGCAAGGTCGAGTATGCCAAGGAGATTCCAGCGTCTGAACGCCGCACTGGCGGCGAAGTCAGGTCGGCGCACGAGAGAAAGAATCATCCACGGCGCCGCGAAACCCACCGCCATGTCTCCGAGACC
>JASHTK010000248.1 GCA_030040575.1 Gammaproteobacteria bacterium | reverse complement strand
CGGCACCCCGGGGCGCGGCGCGCGCAGAATGCCGAGCCCCGAGGCGCGCACCGGCGCGAGCGTGTCGCGACCGCGGCCGCGCCGCAGGCGGTAGTGGCGATAGCCGAGAAACGTGAAGTGGTGGTCCTCCATCCACTCGAGGAGCGATGCCGCCTGCCCGGTGCCGCGCGCGGGCGCCGGGGCGCGCGCGATCTCGGCCGCGGTCGCGCGGGCTCGCTCCCGCATGGCCTGCCAGTCCGTGACGGCTGCCCGCACGTCCGCGAGCGTGGCGAGCAGGCGGCGCTCGAGCTCGATGAGGCGCCGCGGATCGAGCTGCCGGTCGATCTCGTAGAGTTGCCACGACTCCGAGCGCCCCGCGGCGGACCCCGCGAGGCTCACCCCGAGCAGCGCGCCGTGCCGGTCGCGCTCGACCGTGAGCACCGGATGCACGATGAGGTGAACGCCGATCGAGGCCTGGCTGAAGACGATGCCGAGCGAGTCCACCAGAAAGGGCATATCGGTCGCGACGAGGAGGACCTGCGTGCGCGAGGACGCGACGCGTGGATGCTCGGGCCCGGCGGAAAAGACTCGCACGAGCGGTCGCTGCCGCGTGCGAACGGCGCCGAGGCGCAGGTGCTCGAGGGCGCTCGCCGCGAGGTAGCGCGGATCGCGGGCCGCGAGGTCCTCCTCGGCGACGCCGTGGTAGTACGCCCGCACGAAGCTCGCGGCGAGGGGCGCGAGCCTCGTGGGCGGCGCGAGCCGCGGGCCCCGCGCGAGCGGGCGCGCAGCGGCGATGATCCGATCGATGAGCCGAAGGCGTGCCGCCGGAATTTGCGCGATCATGAGCCCCGCCTGCAGCGCGTGGCGCGCGATTATACCCGAGCGGAGCCGTCGCTCGAGCGTGCGCAAGACCTCACGGTGGCCCGCGCGCGCGGCCTCAGGGCCGATGCTCGCGCGCGAGGTACTCCGCGCTTTGCATCTCGATGAGCCGGCTCGCCGTCCGGCGGAACTCGGCCGCGAGCCGCTCGCCCCGGTAGAGCTCGGCGGGCGGCGCGGCGGCCGAGACGATCAGGTTCACGCCGCGGTCGTAGAGCTCATCGACGAGCGCGATGAGCCGGCGCGCCTCGTTCTCGTGAAGCGCATCGAGCACCGGCACGTGCTGCACGATCACGCAGCCGAACTCGCGCGCGATCTCGATGTAGTCGTCCTGGCTGCGGGGCCCGGCGCACAGGGCCGCAAAATCGAACCATACGGCCCCATCGCCGCGGCGGACGATCTCGATCGGGCGACCCTCGATCTCGATCGAGCCGCCGGCGGAGATGCCCCGTCCGGCGAGCTCCTGGAAGAGAGCCGCGAGGCGCATCGCGGAGTCCGGCGCGTCCGCCGCGAGATAGGTCCCGGCGTCCGTCAGCCGGCGGAGCCGGTAATCGGTCGCGCCCGCGAGCTCGAGCACCTCCGTGTGCCGCTCGATGAGCTCGATCGCCGGCTCGAAGCGCTGGCGCTGCAGGCCCCCGGGGTAAAGATCGCGCGGCTGCGCGTTCGAGGTGGCAACGAGGGTCACCCCGCGGCTCGTGAGCCCGGCGAGCAGGCCGCCGAGGATCATCGCATCGGCGATATCCGCCACCGCGAGCTCATCGAAGCACAGCACTCGCGTGTCGCGCGCGATGCGCGCCGCGAGGTGCTCGAGCGGGTCCGCGCGCTCCCGCAGGGCCTTGAGCCCCGCGTGCACGTCGTGCATGAAGCGGTGAAAGTGCCTGCGCCGGGCCTCGGGGAACGGCAGGCTCTCGAAGAACAGGTCCATGAGCCAGGTCTTGCCCCGTCCGACTCCGCCCCACAGATACAGGCCGCGCTCCGGTGGCGCCCGGCGGCTCCTGCGCAGCAGCGGTCGTGCGGGCCTTGCCGCCGCGGCGATCAGGCGCCGGCGCAGGTCGTCGAGGCGCCCGACGGCCGCGATCTGCGCCGGATCGGATTGAAAGCCGCGCTCGGCGCTGCGCCGCGCGTAGAGCTCGCGCACCTCCATCGCCGCTGCCGGAGCGTCCATTCAGAGCGCCTGGTAGCTCGGTCCGGAGCCTCCCTCCGGAGGGGTCCAGTCGATGATCTGGTAGGGGTCCTTGATGTCGCACGCCTTGCAGTGGACGCAGTTTGCGGCGTTGATCTGCAAGCGCCTGCCGGAGGGGTCCGCCACCATCTCGTAGACGCCCGCCGGGCAGAACCGCTCGCAGGGATTGCCGAACTCCCTCGCGCAGCGGTCCACGCAAATCGAGGGGTCGCGCACCTTCAGGTGCACCGGTTGATTCTCCTCGTGGGCGGTCGAGGCGAGGAAGACCGAGGCGAGTCGGTCGCGCGGCGGCAGCGTGCGATCGACCCAGCCGCGCTCCGGGGAGGCGTACGCCTCGAGCCGCTCGAGCCGGGCCGGATCGGGCACGCGGCTCCTCAGCGTCCAGGGCGTCGCGCCGCGTGTCACGACCTCGAGCGCCGCGTTCGCGATGCCGACCCACAGGCCGTGCTTGAACCCCGGCTTGAAGTTGCGCACGGCCTTCAGCTCCCGGCCGCCGGGCGAGGCGCGCCAGCGCGCATCGAATCCCTCGGTCGAGCCGCTCTCGATGAGGTGCTCGGCGGCGAGCACGCCGGAGCGGATCGCCTGGTGGATGCCCTTGATCTTCAGCACGTTCACTCCCCCGCCCGCATCGCCGATCAACACGGCCCCGGGCATCTCGAGGCGCGGAATCGACTGCCAGCCGCCCGCCGCGATCGCGCGCGCGCCGGCGGCGACGATTTGCCCTCCGTCGAGGAGCGGCTTGATGCGCGGGTGATGCTTGAACTGCTGGAACGCCTCGAAGGGCGAGAAGCGCGGGTCCTCGTAGTCGAGGCCGGCGACGAACCCGACGTACGCGCGGTCGCCGTCCAAGTGGTAGAGGAAGCCACCGCCGTAGGTGCGCGAGTCGAGCGGCCAGCCGAGGGTGTGCTCCACGAGCCCGGGCTCCACCCGGCCCCTCGGGAGCTGCCAGAGCTCCTTCAGGCCGAGCGCGTAGTGCTGCGGGGAGCAGCGCGCATCGAGTCCGAAGCGGCGGATCAGCTGCTTCGCGAGGCTGCCGCGGGCGCCTTCGGCGACGATCGTCGTCCGCGCGCGCACGTCCGCTCCGGGCGAGTAGTGCGGCCCGGGCCGGCCGCTCTTCTCGACGCCCACATCGCCGAGGCGCACACCGGCGACCGAGCCGTCCGGATTCGAGAGCGCCTCGACCACCGCAAACCCGGGGAACACGTCCACTCCGAGCGCCTCGGCCTTGCGGGCGAGCCAGGGCGTGAGCAGGCCCAAGGACACGATGAAGTTGCCGCGGTTGTGCAGCTGCGGCGGCAGCGGCAGCGGCCAGCTCGCCGACCGGGTGAGCAGGCGGAGCTCATCGCGCCGCGCCGGCACGCAGATTGCGGGCGGCGCCTCGCGCCACTCCGGCGCGAGCGCATCGAGCGGACCGGGCTCCATCACGGCGCCGGACAGGGCGTGCGCACCGACGGCGGACGCCTTCTCGAGCACACACACCCGTACGCCCGCCTGCAGCTGCTTGAGCCGAATGGCACACGCGAGCCCCGCGGGGCCGGCACCGACGATGGCCGCGTCGTACTCCATCACGTCCCGCGCGACGGCGCTCATGCAGCGTCCGGACGGGCAGAGGGTTCCGGTCCGTGAGTCGCGCGGTCCGGCATCACAGGGCCTCCACGGCGACGGCGACCGCCTCCCCGCCCCCGATGCAGAGCGCGGCGATGCCGCGCGCGAGGCCGCGGCGCTGCAGCGCGTGGACGAGCGTCACGAGGATGCGCGCGCCGGTCGCGCCGATCGGGTGGCCGAGCGCGCAGGCGCCGCCGTGGACGTTGACGCGCGACGCCGGCAGATCGAGATCGCGCATGGCCGCGAGCGTCACGACGGCAAACGCCTCGTTGATCTCGTAGAGATCGACCTCGCGCGCCGTCCAGCCGAGCCTGCCGAGCAGCTTGCGGATCGCGCCCGCCGGTGCGGTCGTGAACCACTCCGGCTCCTGCGCATGGCTCGCGTACGCGAGCAGCCGGGCGAGGGGGCGTACGCCGCGCCGGCGCGCGGCGGGCTCGCTCATCAGCACGAGCGCGGCGGCGCCGTCGGAGATCGACGAGGCGCTCGCGGCCGTCACGGTGCCATCGGGGCCGAAGGCGGGCTTCAGGGAGGGAATCTTGGCCGGGTCGCACGTCGAGGGCGTCTCATCCTCGGCGACGGTGACATCGCCCGTCCGGGTCCTCACGGTGACGGGGGTCGTCTCCGCGGCGAAGGCGCCGGAGCGGAGCGCATCGAGCGCGCGCCGGACCGACTCCACGGCGTACGCGTCCTGCTCGGCCCGCGTGAAGCCGTAGCGCCGCGCGGTCGCATCGGCGAACGAGCCCATGAGCTTCCCGTCGAACGGGCTCTGCAATCCGTCGTAGAGCAGGTGGTCGAGCACCTCGCCGTGTCCCATGCGGTAGCCGCCGCGGGCCTTCGGCAGCAGGTACGGCGCGTTGCTCATCGACTCGAGGCCGCCCGCGAGCGCGGTATCGAGGTCTCCCGCGCGGATCTGATCGGCGGCGGCCATGACGGCCTTCAGGCCGGACCCGCACATCTTGTTGAGCGTCGTGGCCGGCACGGCCGGAGGGATGCCGGCCGCGAGGGCGGCCTGGCGGGCGGGCGCCTGCCCGAGTCCGGCCGTGAGCACGCAGCCGAGGATCACCTCCCCCACGTCGTGCGGAGCGAGTGCACACGCGGCGAGGGCCGCGCGCGCAGCGGCGGCACCGAGCTCGGGAGCGGCGACCGGCGCGAGCGCGCCCCGGAATGCGCCGATCGGCGTGCGCTGGGCGGCCACGATGACGACGCTCTCTGACATGGTGCTCTCCCCGGTATGTCGAGCCGCTGAGCCGCCGAGCGCAGCGCATCGGTGCAACGCAGTCGGCGAGCGCCGAGATGGGGCGGCTCGCTCGCCTCATTTTATGTGATGGGAAAAGCGCAGGCTCTCCGGGAGGGGTCAGGCGGCCGCGAGGTCCGGCTCCGAGAGGCTCAGCAGGATGGCCGAGCGGGCCCGCTCGCGCAGCTCGACCGCGGCGACCCGCAGCTCCGTGCTCGAGGCCGCGACCGCCGGCAGGAGCTCGACGCTGATCGGTGCAGCCCGCGGCACCAGGCCGGTCGGCGGGAGGGCCACCCGGGTGCCCCGGACGACCGCCGGGACGACCGGACAGCCGGCCCGGGCGGCGGTGAGGAAGGCTCCCGCGTGGAACTTGAGGAGCCCGGGCTCCGTCGAGAACGTGCCCTCCGGGAAGAAGACGAGGGACTGGCCGCTCGCGGCCTTGCGAAACAGGCGGCGGGCATCGACCGCGCCCCGGTTGCGGTCGAAGCGCTCGACGAACTCCGCCCCGATGCGGTAGAGGAGCGAGGCCGCGAGCGGGACGGCCGCCATCTCGCGCTTGATGACGAAGCCGAAGCGCGGCGGGAGCGCGGCGGTGAACACGACGCCGTCGAGATAGCTCGCGTGGTTCGCGACGACGACGCAGGGGCCCGCGGGGAGCCGGTCCATGCCCCCCACCGTGAGCGGCATGTGGGCGCAGCGCAGGAACAGGCGGGCGGCGGCCCGTGCGATCGCGCGCCGCCGCCGAAGACCCGGGACGGCGACGACCGCGGCGAGGGCGGCGAAGCCGAGAATGACGAATACCGCGTAGGCGTACGCGACGTAGAGGGCGCGCGCAAGGGTCCGCATGTGAACTGGTTCTCGTTATGTTATGCGAGCGGTCCAGATGTGATGATGGTCACCGCGGGTGCAGCAGACCCCTCCGCATACTGTACCGGTACGCCAACGGCTTGAGCGCGCATTGGTCGACGGATGCGCTGCGGCGTGCGCAGGGTTTCCAACGTGAGGCCGACTTTGTCCAAGCACGCCGCCGCAGCCGCGACCGCCGCGCCCGAAACGTCCGATCCCACGGTCTCGCGCTTCCTCGATGCCGTGTGGATGGAGCGCGGGCTGTCCTCCAACACGCTCGCGGCGTACAAGGCGGACCTCACCGCGCTCTCGCGCTGGCTCACCGAGCGCGGCGTCCCGATGGTGCGCACCGCGCGGTCCGACCTGCAGGAGTTCATCGCCTGGCGCGTCCAGGCGGGCGCCCGGCCGCGCTCGACGGCGCGGCAGCTCTCGAGCTTTCGCCGTTTCTTCCGCTACCTGGTGCGCGAGAGCGTCATCCGCGAGGACCCGACCGCCGAGATCGCGATGCCGAAGATCGGCCGCTCGCTGCCGAAGTCCCTGACGGAGGAGGAGGTCGAATCGCTCCTGGCCGCTCCCCAGGTGAGCGACCCGCTCGGCAACCGCGACCGCACCATGCTCGAGCTGCTCTATGCGACCGGACTCAGGGTCTCCGAGCTCGGGAACCTCAAGCACTCCCAGATCAACCTGAACCAGGGCGTCATCCGCATCCTCGGCAAGGGCAACCGCGAGCGGCTCATTCCCCTCGGGGAGGAGGCGATGCGCTGGCTCAACGAGTTCGCCCGCGGCCCCCGGGGCGAGATCCTGCTCGAGCGGCAGTCGGAGTACCTGTTTCCGACGCGCCGGGGCGAGCGCATGACCCGGCAGGCGTTCTGGCACATCATCAAGCGCTACGCGCGCAAGGCGGGTGTCGCCAAGGAGCTCTCGCCGCACACCCTGCGCCACGCGTTCGCGACCCACCTGCTCAACCATGGCGCCGACCTGCGGGTGGTGCAGATGCTGCTCGGGCACAGCGATCTGTCCACGACCCAGATCTACACGCACGTCGCGCGCGAGCGCATGAAGGATCTGCACTCGCAGCACCACCCGCGAGGGTGAGCCGTCGCGCAGGCGGGCGGGGCCCGCGGTCTGGTACACTGCCGCTCCTGCCGCCGGAGCGCATCATGAAACCGCTCTTCATCGCGATCGCCGCCGCCATCCTCGCTCCGCTCGCGCTCGCGTCCGGGCAGGATGCAAGCGACGCTCGCCACGCGCCCGGCGCCGATCCCCGCGCGGCCGTCGCGAGCAAGATTCCCGGTGCGAAGCTCGAGGATGTGCACGTGACGCCCATCCCGGGAGTGTTCGAGATCATGCGAGGCACCGATGCCGCCTACGTCTCGGCGGACGGGCGGTACGCGATCGCCGGCGACCTCTACGACCTTCGCAGCAACGTCGACCTCACCGAGAACCAGCGCCGCGAGGCCCGCCTGAGTCTCCTCGCGGCGATCCCGGAGTCGCAGATGGTGATCTTCGGCGCGCGCCGCTCGCCGCACACCATCACCGTCTTCACGGACGTGGACTGCGCGTACTGCCGCAAGCTCCACAGCCAGATCGCCGAGTACAACCGCCTCGGGATCCGGGTGCGGTACCTGTTCTATCCGCGCACGGGCCCGAACACCGAGTCCTGGACCAAGGCCGAGCAGGTGTGGTGCTCGGCCGATCGCAACGATGCGCTCACGCGCGCCAAGCTCGGCGAGACGCTGCACGTCAGGGTGTGCGCCGGCACGCCGGTCGCGCGCGAGTACGAGCTCGGGCAGGAGTTCGGCCTCGAGGGAACGCCCGCCATCATCCTCGGCAACGGGGACATGCTCCCCGGGTACGTGTCGCCCGCGGACCTTGCGCAGGAGCTGCGCTCCATCGATCGCTAGGTCTTCAGCAAGGCGAGCTTGCCGGGCTTGCCTTCCCACTCCTTGGCGTCGGCCGGCGGCTCCTTCTTCTCGGCGATGACCGGCCATTTCTTCGCGAGCTCGGCGTTGAGCGCCTTGAAGGATTCCTGGCCCGCCGGCAGCTCCTCCTCGGAGAAGATCGCCTCGACCGGGCACTCCGGCTCGCAGAGCGTGCAATCGATGCACTCGTCCGGGTCGATGACCAGGAAATTCGGGCCCTCGTGAAAGCAGTCGACGGGACACACTTCCACGCAGTCCATGTACTTGCACTTGATGCAGTTCTCTGTAACGACGAAGGTCATACCGGTCCTCGGCCACGGGCCGGGCTATTGTGCCACGCGCGCGCCGCGCCGCGCGAGGCGCGCCGGTCACTCGGCCGCGCCGGCGAAGCGGCGCGTCAGCTCGGCGAAGTGGTAGGGCTCGCGCGCCGCCGCGCGATCCTCGAGGTAGCGGCGCAGCGCGAACTCGGTGCTCGGAAAGGCGATCTCGCTCCAGGGGATGCTCGCCGGGTGGACGAGCTCGACCGCGAGGCTCTCGGGGCCGACGCCGAAGCCCCCGCCCGCGAGGCGCGCGCGAAAGTACACGTGCACCTGGTGCGCCGGCAGCACGTGCACAATGGAGAGCAGCGACCCGATCTCGACGGCGGCGAGCGCCTCCTCGCGCGACTCGCGCGCGGCCGCCTGCTGCAGCGTCTCCCCGTTCTCCATGAACCCCGCTGGCACCGTCCAGTAGCCACGGCGCGGCTCGATCGCGCGCTTGCAGAGCAGAATGCGCCCCTCGTGCTCCGGAACGCACCCGACGATCAGGCGCGGGTTCTCGTAGTGGACGGTTCCGCAACGGTCGCAGACGTAGCGCGGCAGATGATCCCCGGGAGGCGTGCGGATCGAGACCGATCCGCCGCAGTCGGCGCAGAACTTCATGCGTGCATTGGACCGGTTCGCCGCGCTCAAGTCCAGCGCCCGGCGGGCGCGGAAGCAGGTAAGCTGTGCGCGAAGCGGTCCGGCACCGAGCGCCGCGGTGCGCGGTGACCCACCTGCCGCAGGAGAGCACCCATGCCGTTCGATCGCAGCGAAATCTCCCGGCGTATCCGCGCCCTCGGCACGGAGATCTCGCCCGAGGCGATCGAGGGCACCGCCGCGCTCTACGCGCCGTTCCACGAGCGCGAGCCCTACGCAAACGTGCGGGTCACGCGCGATGTGGCTTACGGCCCAAACGAGCGGCACCGGCTCGATGTCTTCGAGCCGAGCGGCTCAGCCGGCGCCGACGCCGGCGCGCGCGGCTCGGCAGACGCGCGTCCCGCGCCCGTCGTGATGTTCGTGCACGGGGGTGGATTCGTGCGCGGCGACAAGCGGGTGGCCGGCTCGCCCTACCACGACAACGTCGCGCTGTGGGCGGTTCGCCACGGGCTCGTCGGCGTCAACCTCACTCATCGGCTCGCGCCGCAGTTTCCCTGGCCGGCGGGAGCCGAGGACGTGGCCGCAGCGGTCGGCTGGGTGCGCCGGAGCATCGGCGCTCACGGCGGCGATGCCAGGCGGATCTTCCTCATGGGAACCTCGGCGGGGGCGGTGCATGCGGCCTCGTATGTCGCGCACCCGCAGTTTCACGACGCGGGCGGCTGCGGCTTGGCCGGGCTCATCCTGCTCTCCGGGATGTACGATCTCACCACCGCGCCGCACAGCCCCATGCACGTCGCCTATCTCGGCGACGACGATGCGCTCTACCGCCGCGCCTCGACGCTCCCGGGTCTGCTCGCGACCCCGGTGCCGCTGCTCCTCGTGCTGACGGAGATGGATCCCCAGGATTTTCAGCGCCAGACGCTCGGCCTGCTGAATGCCTGGGTGGCGCGCCACGGGCGCTGGCCGAGCTTCGTTCACCTGCTCGGCCACAATCACCTGAGCTCGACGATGCACCTCAACACGCCGGATGGGTCCCTCGGCGAGAGAATCCTCGATCTCATCGACCGTGCGGCGCCCGCCTGAAGGGGCGCCCGGCCTTGCTCGCGCGATGAGCGCACTGCCCGAGGTCGGAGTCGAACCGACACGCTTTTTACGGCGGCGGATTTTGAGTCCGCTGCGTCTACCCATTCCGCCACTCGGGCGTCGGGCCGACAGTATAGGCGATCGGGGATGCGGCTCATGAGGGGCTGCGACGTTCCGGCCGGCCGGCGCATCTTAAAGGGTGCCGTGGGCAAGCTTGCCGAAATCGATGTGGCGCCGGAGGTGATCGCAAGCGCGCGGCGCGGCGAGGAGAGCGCGTGCTCGAGCATCTATGCGGAGCTCGCGCCGGCGACTTACGGACTCATCCTGCGCCTCGTCGGACGGCGGGCGCTCGCGGAGGATCTGTTCCAGGACACCTTGATGACCGTGTTCGAGCAGCTCGATCGGTTTCGCGGCGAGGCGCCGCTCGGCGCCTGGGTCCGCCAGATCGCGGTCTCCAAGTGCTTGATGTACCTGCGCTCACCCTGGCACCGCGCGCGACTCGACCTCGGGGCCTGGACCGAGGGAGGAGCCGCGGCGCTGCACCCGTGGGTCGCGGCGGCGCCCTCCGCGGAGAGCGTCGATCTCGAGCGGGCGCTCGCGAGCCTCGCGCCGACGGCGAGAGCCGTCGTCTGGCTGTTCGAGGTGGAGGGCTACTCGCACCAGGAGATCGCGCGCGCGTTCGGCCGGTCGGAGAGCTTCTCCAAATCCCAGCTCGCGCGCGCACACAAGCGCCTGCGCGAGCGGCTCGAGCCCCGTGGGGAGCGGCAGTCGTGCACGCCCACTTAGGCACTCCTGCGGACGGCGAGGCGGAGGCCGCACGCGAGGCCATCGCGCGGCAGCTGCGGGAGCTGCCCCGCGCGCTCGCGCCGCCGGTCGGCTGGAGCGAGCTGCAGCCCCGATCGCGGATACGGACGGGGCAGGGCCCGCGAGCGATTGCGCTCGCCGCGTGCGCGGCACTGCTCGCAGTCGCGGCGGCCGTCACGAGCCGCCTCAACCGCAGCGCGCCCGAGACTGAGCGTCCTGCCGCCGGCGCGTTGATGGCTCGGCTCGCGCGGCCGAGCGCAGGTGACCGAGCCGCGCAGGCTCCCGAGGCGATCCTCGCGCGTGCGGACCGCGCGGAGCGCTGGCTCGCGAGCGAGCCCGACGACAGTCCCATTGTGCGGGTGAGCATGAATCTCGCCGTCACCAACCTCGAGGACCGCGTCGCCTCGATGGACGATCTGCTCAACCTGGAGAGGCTGCAGCATGCGCGCGCCGCGCGCTTGCGCGCACTGCAGCTGCAGCGCGCGCAGCTCGTCGATTCGCTGGCGCAGGTCCGCTACGCGGAGATGCTGGCCGAGGGGGCACCATGAGAAGCACGATGAGGCAAGCGCATGCGGCGGCAGCCGCGGGAGTCGCGATCCGGGCCGCCACGCTCTGCGGGGCGACGCTCCTCGGTCTCGCGTGGTGCGTGCCGGCGACCTACGGCGCGGATGCGGACTATCACACCCAGGGCAGCGAGAGCGCTCAGTCGCAGTCCGCGCAGGCCGAGCCGGGGACCGCCGATCTGGAAGGCGAGCTCGCGAGCGCCCGCGAGCAGCTCGAGCAGGCCGCGCGCCGGGTCGCGGAGCTCTCCGCGCAGCTCGGAGCGGGGCTCGGCAATCGCGTGCGGATCGAGCGGAGCTTCCAGCGCGGCGCCATCGGCCTGCAGCTCGACCCGGCGAGCGGCCGCCGCGGCGCCCGGGTGATGGAGGTGAGCCCCGGCGGGCCGGCGGCGGAAGGGGGTGTGCTGCCAGGCGACCTCATCATCGCCGTGAACGGCGTGCCGATCTCGGGCGAGGATACCGCCGGACAAGTCGCCGGGCGCATGAGCCGCATTCCGCCGAATACCCCGGTGAGGCTGCGCCTCGAGCGCGGGGGCAAGGGGCTGTCGCTCAAGCTCACCACCCGGCCGACCTTCACGTTCACCTTTGAGTCACCGTTCGCGGGCGCGGCCGCGTCGGCGGCGTCCGCGATGGCGCCAAGTCCTCTGATGCCAGCTGAGCCGGGGCCCGTGATGTCGATGCCCGCGCTGCCGAGCATGGCGTACTTCCAGGCGCTCACGGCGGAGACCGAGGGGATGGAGCTCGCGGCGCTGACGCCGGCGCTCGGCAGGTACTTCGGCACCGACGAGGGCGTGCTCGTGATTCGCGCCCCGAGTGATGATGCATTTCGCCTTGAGGACGGGGATGTCATCCTCTCCATCGATGGCCGCAAGCCCCTGAACGGGGCTCACGCGACGCGCATCCTGAGCTCGTATCAGCCCGGCGAGCGGATCACCCTCAGAATCATGAGGGAGAGACAGCCGATGAGCCTCGCGATCACTCTGCCGGACGCGCCGCGCTAACATCGGGCGCGTGCAGCGACGCGCTTTTACCTACGACCTGCCCCCGGAGCTCATCGCCCAGGAGCCGCTCGCCGAGCGCTCCGCGAGCCGCCTGCTCGTGCTCGAGCGCGGCGCCGGCCTCCGCGACGCCGGCTTCCGGGACCTCCCGGATCTGCTCTCGCCGGGCGATCTGCTCGTCTTCAACGACACGAAGGTCGTGGCGGCGCGGCTGAGCGGCGTGAAGCCGACGGGCGGGCGAGTGGAAGTGCTGCTCGAGCGGCCGCTCGAGGCCGATCGAGCGCTCGTGCAGCTCAAGGTGAGCAAGCCCGTCCGCCCCGGTCTCACGATCGAGACGGCGGGCGGAGCCGTGCGGGTGCTCGAAGCCTCGGAGGATCTCTGGCGAGTGCAGCTGCCGCAACCCGCGCTCGCCTTCTTCGAGCGCTGGGGAGAGGTTCCGCTGCCTCCCTACATTCGGCGCCCGCCGCGGGCGGATGACCGGGAGCGATACCAGAGCCTCCTCGCGCGGACGGCAGGCGCGGTCGCCGCGCCCACGGCGAGCCTGCACTTCGACCGGCCGCTCCTCGAAGCCCTCGAGCGGCGCGGCATCGGGCGCGCGCTCATCACGCTTCACGTCGGGGCGGGCACCTTTCAACCCGTGCGCACGCAGGACTTGAGCTCCCACCTGATGCACGCGGAGCGCGTCTCCGTGAGCGCCGAGACGTGCGAGGCCATCGCGCGGACCCGTGCGGGCGGCGGACGCATCGTCGCGGTCGGCACGACGGTCGTCCGCGCACTCGAGTCCGCGGCGCTCGAGTCCGCGGCGCTCGAGCCGCGGGGCACGCTCGCCGCCTGGTCGGGCGAGACCCGGCTCTTCATCACCCCGGGGTTCGAATTTCGGGTGACGGAGGGACTCATCACGAACTTTCATCTGCCGGAGTCGACGCTGCTCATGCTCGTCTGCGCGCTCGCCGGGCAGGAGCGGGTGCTCGCGGCCTACGCGCATGCGGTACGCGCGCGCTACCGGTTCTTCAGCTATGGTGATGGGATGCTCGTCGCTCCCGTCCGCCGCGCGCCCGCATCCGCCGCCGCGCGCGCCTCCGTGCATGCAGCCGCGCTTTGAGGTCCTCGCGCGGTGCGGCGCGGCGCGCCGGGGCCGGCTCACCACGGCGCATGGCGTGATCGACACCCCCGCCTTCATGCCCGTCGGAACCTACGGGACCGTCAAGGCGATGACGCCGGAGGAGCTCGAGGGGCTCGGCGCCGAGATCGTTCTCGGCAACACCTTTCATCTGATGCTGCGCCCGGGGCCGGAGGTCATCGCAGCGCACGGCGGCCTGCACGGCTTCATGCACTGGCGGCGACCGATCCTCACCGATTCCGGCGGGTTCCAGGTGTTCAGCCTCGCGGGGCTGCGCAAGATCACCGAGGAGGGGGCTCGGTTCCGCTCGCCGATCGACGGCGCAGAGGTGTGGCTCGCGCCGGAGGACTCGATGGACGTGCAGCGTGCGCTGCGCTCGGACATCGCCATGGCGCTCGACGACTGCACCGCGTATCCCGCGACGGAGCGTGATGCCCGCGAGTCCATGGAGCGCTCGATGAGGTGGGCGGCCCGCAGCCACGCGCGGTACCACGCGGACGAGCCTCCGGGCGGGCTGTTCGGGATCGTTCAGGGCGGGACCCACGGGCCGCTGCGTCTTGCCTCGCTCGAAGCGCTGCTGCGGCTCGACTGGCCGGGGCTCGCCGTCGGCGGCCTCGCCGTGGGGGAGCCCGAGGAGGAGCGGCTGCGGGTCCTCGAGGAGCTCGTCCCGCACATGCCCGCCGACCGGCCGCGGTACCTGATGGGCGTCGGATTGCCGTTAGACCTCATCGAGGGCGTGCGTCGCGGGATCGACCTGTTCGACTGCGTCATCCCGACTCGCCACGCGCGCAACGGGCACCTGTTCGTGCCGGGCGGCGTGCTCAACATCCGCAACGGCGCCTACGCCCGGGACCTCGAGCCCATCGACCCCGCGTGCGCGTGCTATACGTGCCGCCACTACACGCGCGCGTATCTGCGGCACCTCGACCGCTGCCGCGAGATCCTCGGCAGCCGCCTCGCCACGATCCACAACCTGCACTTCTACCTGCAGCTGATGCGAGCGGTGCGGGCGAGCCTCGCGGACGGCACGTTCGAGGCATTTGCGGCCGCCTATCCGGCGCCCCGCAAGGCCGCCGCGGACCCTGTGGCATAATGCCGCCCCTTCGCTTTGACGGACCGCCACCGGCGACGGACGGCGGGCCTCGAGGCGAGCTGGCCTCGTGAGCGGGAGCGTCATGAATGCACTGATTCCATCGGCCTGGGCTCAGGCGGGCACGCCTTCGGGCTCCGGCCAGTTCGCGCCGCTGCTGATGATCGTCGTGTTCTTCGGCATCTTCTACTTTCTGCTGTGGCGCCCGCAGCAGAAGAAGGCGAAGGACCACCAGGCCCTGATCGCGAAACTTTCCGTCGGGGACGAGGTCGTCACATCGGGGGGCGTCCTCGGCCGCGTCACCGACGTGGGCGACAGCTTCGTCACCCTCGAGGTGGCCGACAGCGTGCGCATCAAGATCCAGAAGCTCCAGGTCACCTCCCTCGTGCCGAAGGGCACCCTGCGGAGCGCGTGACGATGCTCGAGTACGCGCGCTGGAAGTACCTGCTCATCGCCGCGGTGCTGGCGCTCGCGATCCTCTTCGCGCTCCCGAGCGTGTTCGGCGAGGATCCGGCCCTGCAGATCGCCCGCAGGGACCACGCCGCCATCACGCCCGAGACCGAGCAGACCTTCGAGCAGTACCTCACCGGGCAGGGCGTCGACTTCATCAAGACCTACCTCGAGGACGGGCACCTGATGGTGCGCTTCGGGAGCGTCGCCGAGCAGCTGAAGGCGCGCGATGCGGTCTCCGCGAAGTACGCCGACGACTACATCGCCGCGCTCTCCTTTGCGCCACGCACGCCGACCGTCCTGCGCGTGCTCGGGCTGCGGCCGATGCCGCTCGGGCTCGACCTGCGCGGCGGCCTGTACTTGCTGTACCAGGTCGACGTGCAAAGCGCCGTGACGCAGCTGCTCGAGAGCTACGACCAGGACATCCGCCGTGCGCTCACCACGGCGAATCTGCCCTTCACCGATGTGACGCTCGCCGCCGTGAACGGGAGCGCGGACCAGAACGCGTTGCGCGTCGCGGTGCCTGCGGGCGCCGACGTCGATGCGGAGCGTGCTCTCGTCGCGAAGACCATCCCGGATTTCCAGGTCTCGGTCGTGAGGCTGCCGAGCGGAACGTGGATCGAGGGAGTGCTGCCCCCCGACAAGATCCGCGAGCGCGACGACTATGCGATCGAGCAGAACCTCACCACCCTGCGCAACCGCGTGAACGAGCTCGGCGTCTCCGAGCCCATCGTGCAGCGCCAGGGCCTCGACCGCATCAACGTGCAGCTGCCGGGCATCGAGAACTCCGCGGAGGTGAAGGACATCCTCGGCAAGGTCGCGACGCTCGAGTTCCGGCTGGTCGACATGACGGACAACCCGTACGAGGCCGCGCAGTCCGGGGTCGCCCCCTCCGGCAGCAAGCTCTACTACGAGAACGGCCAGCCGATCCTTCTCAAGCGCGAGATCATCGCGACCGGCGATGAGCTCACGACCGCCAACTACACGACGACCCAGGAAGGCCCGACCGTCAACGTGAGGCTCGACGCGCGCGCGGGCGAGCGGATGCTCGACACGACGCGCGCCAACCTCGGTCGGCGCATGGCCGTCGTGTACATCGAGAAGCGCCAGGAGACCAAGGAGATCGGCGGCCAGAAGCTCACGCGCGAGGTGACGGACCAGAAGGTGATCAGCGATGCGACGATCCAGGGCGTGTTCGCCAACACCTTCATGATCACCGGCATGCAGGCGGGAGACGCGCGGGATCTCGCGCTGCTGCTGCGCTCGGGCTCCCTCGCCGTGCCGCTCTATCCGGTCGAGGAGCAAGTCGTCGGCCCGAGCCTCGGACAGGACAACATCAACAAAGGGACCGACGCGCTCATCATCGGCATGTCGGGCGTGTTCATCTTCATGGCGATCTACTACCGCATCTTCGGCCTGGTCGCCGATACCGTCCTGCTCGCCAATGTCGTGCTGCTCGCGGCACTGCTCTCGATGATTCACTATGCGCTCTCCCTGCCCGGCATCGCGGGCATCATCCTCACCGTCGGCATGGCGGTCGATGCCAACGTGCTCATCTACGAGCGCATCCGCGAGGAGCTGCGCAACGGCGTCTCGCCGCAGACGGCGATCCGCGCGGGATTCGAGAAGGCGCTCTCGGCCATCGCGGACTCGAACGTGACGACCCTCATCGCGGGCGTCGTGCTCTGGGTGCTCGGCACCGGGGCGATCCGCGGCTTCGCCGTCGTGCTGACGCTCGGCATCGCGACCTCGATGTTCACGGCGCTCATGGGCAGCCGCGCGCTCGTCACGCTCCTTTACGGCGGCCGGCGCAAGATCGCGCGGCTGCCGATCTGAGCGCCGCCGGGGGGCCGAGGTGGAGTTCTTTCACAAGCCGACCAGCTTCCCGTTCATGGCCACCCGCAAGGTGTGGTACGGGCTGTCGATCCTGCTCATGATCGTCTCGATCGGCTCCCTCGCCACCCGCGGGCTCAACCTTGCAATCGACTTCACCGGCGGCGTGACCGTCGAGGCCACGTTCCCCGCGACGGCGAACACGGACGCCGTGCGCCGGCAGCTCGCGGCCTCGGGCTTCCGCGACGCCGAGGTGCAGAACTTCGGCTCCTCGCGCGACATCGCGATCCGGCTGCCACCCGCCGGCGAGCAGAACGGCAGCGCGATCCGCGCGAAGGTCGATCAGGTGCTGAAGTCGGTCGACCCCGGGGCGCAGATCCGCAGTCTCGACGTGGTCGGACCGCAGGTCGGAGGGGAGCTCGAGCGCAGCGCCGGCTGGGCGCTGTTCTTCA
>JASHTK010000001.1 GCA_030040575.1 Gammaproteobacteria bacterium | reverse complement strand
GCGAGCTTCGCTCCGATCTGCTGGCTGGTTGGCATCGGTGTGTCCTTAAAGAAGCTCGCAGAAGCGGGCGGCTCAAGCCGCCCACAGCTCGCATCCGATCCCGTCGGGATCGGCAAAGCGCAGCACGCGGTGCCGCTCGTGCCCGTCCGCCGGCTCGACTTTCGCGCCGAGCGCCGCGAGTCCGTCGCTCACGCGCGGGCGGTCGAACCTCGCGACCTTGATCGCGTAGGAGGCGATATTCGGCGGCTCACCTGCGGCGGCTCTCCGCAGCCCGAGCCGGACGGGGCCGACTGCGAAGAAGACGGCATCGGCGCCGGATCTCACCGGTGCGAGGCCGAAGAGTTTCTCGAACATGGCGGCCGATGCCTCGAGATCGGAGACGTGGAGCATCACGTGCTCGAAGCCGTGCGCCTTCACGAGAGGCTCACCCGTGTAGAGCGGCGGCATCGGCCTGAAGCCCCCGCCGCCCTCCCGAGGCGGCCCAGGCCTGCGCCGCGGCGCGCGGCTCGCGCCTCCCGCGAGCTGCACGGGAATGCTGTCGATGTCGACGAAGCTGCCGCCCGCAAAATACCGAATCCCCTCCTCATCGAGCCGAGCCCGCCACGCGGCCGGATCGTACGGCTCGGTCGCGACGCAGAAATGATCGATCAGCGCCCGCTCCTTGGCGCCTCCCGCGGCGCCTCGGAGGTCTCCGACCGACATCTGCCCGGGGTAGAAGCCGATGACGTAGCGCAGGGAGGGCTTCTCCTGTCCGATGAGCCTCGCGCCGTCGAAAAGATGGCTGTAGAACGTCGCCGACTTCCTCACATCGGGAACCGAGATGCCGATGTGATTGATGAGCTCCCGCAAGTGCAGCGGGAGCTGCAGGGGTGCCGCCGCGGGAGCCGCGGCCGCGCGGGTCGCCCACGGCGCTGCGGCCCACGCGCCGCAGCTCATCAGGAACAGACGACGTGTCGTCTGCGGCACCGCCGACGCAAGGCTCCTCGGAGTCCGACCGTTCATGTTCGTTCCCATTGTCGGTTGCGGGGCCGCCACCTTACCGCCCGTCGTCGCCGCGGTCCAGATTTCGTCTCAGCCCGATGGCTCGTGCCGGCCGGCGAGCCCGCCACTGCGCCGCGCTGCCGCGGGCTTTCTCCACAGGCGGATCACCACGATCGAGGTCGAGAGATAACCGGGCACGTGCGCCGTGGGCGGCTGAGTCTTGCTCACGAGCGGCGAGAGCGTGCTCGACACGGCGAATCCCCCCGCGTAAGCCTGCGGAAGCCCGCTCAGCATCAAATGGCAGGTGAACGCGAATACCGTCCGGACCGGAGGCTGCGATGGCATCAGCAGGCACTCTCCGACGCCCGTCCAGGGGATGTGCGCGATGCTTCCCACCGCAAACATCCGCAGCGGCTCGTCGCGCTCGAGCGGCCCGAAACAGGCGGTGAATCCGCCGACGTCGTGCTCGTGCGTCGCGACGACGCGGCTGTCGGCTGCCCGCAATGCAATGGACCAGAGCTCGTAATAGTCGTTGTTCACCGGCCGGAACGGTGCCGATGCGCAGGCGGGCGTCGTGCCCGAATGGTGCTCGGTGCGGATGGTCCGGAAGACGTAGATCCTCTCGAGGCCCGCACGGACTTCCTCCCGGTACGGCGATTGTGGGGGCGCGGCCTGGCCCGTCGCGATCGGGAGCAGACCCGCAAGGAGCAGCGCCGGGCGGAGGTCGATCATCGAGGTGCGAGCTTACCGCAAGGTGGGACGAAGCGGATTACCGTCGGCAACCGCTGCGCCGCGCCGCGCCGCAGATGGTGCCGCCGGTGCCGCCCTGATTTACAATGCGCGCGCCGCCGGGCGCAAATCCGGGGAAGGGGCTACAGATGGTGACGGCGACCTGCGCCAACGAGCGCACCGTGCTCGAATTCTTCGCGGCACTGAGCAGCGGCGACCTCGAGCGGGTCCGCGCGCTTCTGCACCCGGAGGCGACGTGGACCGCTCAGGTGCGCGAGGTGCCCGGAGCCGGCACGCACAAGGGACACCGGGGCATCATCGATGAGTTCCTGACGCCCGTGCGCGGGCTCTTCGCTCCGGGCGATCCGAAGGTCTTCATCGACTCGATCGCCTCGAACGGCCCGCTCGTCATGACCGAGACCCGCGGGGCCGGGCATCTGAAGGACGGCCGCCCCTACTCGAATCTCTACGCCTGGGCATTCGAGGTCCACGATGGCAAGGTCACGGCCATCCGCGAGTACATGGACAGCCACTACGTGATGGGGTTGTTCTCCTGAGCGAGGCGGGCGGCGGAGCGGCTCAGATCGCGTCGGCCGCGCAGACGAAGAGCTGCGCCGGAGGAAAATTGCGCCGCTCGAACCCGCGCTCGACGTAGCCGAACGCTCTCTGCAGCGAGGGCAGCGCGCGCGCCGTGAACTGATAGACGAGGAAGGCCCCGCCCGGCTCGAGCGCCGCACGGGTCTTGCCCGCGATGTCCGCGCGCACGGGCTCGGGCATGCTGCCGAGCGGAATTCCCGAGATGATGTAGCGCGCCGGCGCGAGCCCGAGGCGCCGCAGCACGGATTGCACTTCGGCCGCCGATTCCTGCACCACGTGCAGCCGCGGATCCGGGAGCGAGGCGCGCAGAAACCGGACGAAGTCCGAATTGGTCTCGATCGCGACCAGATGGGCGTCGGGGCGCATGCGGCGCAGAATCTCCGCCGTGAACGTCCCGACTCCAGGGCCGTACTCGACGATCACGTGGGCGCGCTCCCAGACGATCGGCTGCAGAACCTGATCGACGAGGTAGCGGGAGCTCGGGATGATGGAGCCGAGCATCCGCGGGTGCCGCAGGAAGTTGCCGGCGAAGAGCATCAGCTCTTTGGTGCGCGATCGAGAAGTGTTTGGCATGACGCGTCTCGTGATTGAAGGAGGAGGGCGCAGGGAATCTCGTGGGGCTCGGGCTCTTACCATCATCCGGATCCCGCCAGGCTGAAGAGCGGCTCGCCCATGCGAATGCGGGATCCGGGACGCAGGCTCTCGCAGAGAGCGAGTCCCTCCGGGGCGAACGCGATGATCGTCGAGCCGTGCTGGAACCAGCCCATCTCCTCGCCCTTGCGCAGCGAGGCCTCGCACGGGATGACGTTCGGCCCGCGGTACTTGAGGTGCAGCAGCACGTCGAGAAAATGGAGCCGGATGCTCGCGACCAGGATCGCCGCGACCGGAACGAGCGTGACGAGGAGGTTCGAGGGTTGCAGCCTGCAGCGGATGATCGCCCGCTCGTTCCGGCAGAAGAGTCTCTCGATGCGCTCGAGGGCGATCGGGTTCACGTTCCAGGTGTCACCCGAGACGTAGACGACCTCATCGATGCGGCAGTCGTACGGCGCGTGGAAGCGATGGTACATCCCGGAGGTGAGGCGCAGCGTGACGTAGGAGCCGTGCAGGTAGCTGCGCACGAGATCCCGGTCGTAGAGCAGATCCTGCAGCGCGTAGGCGAGCCCCTTCGCCTGCAGCACCGATCCGGCCTCGACCCGGCCCATCGCCCCGATGATCCCATCGCACGGGCTCACGAGCACCGCGGGGCTCGACTCGATCGGCCGCGCCCCGTGCTTGAGCTCCCGCGTGAAGCACTCGTGCAGGCTCTTAAAGCGCGTGGTCTTCGCATCGCTCAGGTCGAGGTCCGAGAACAGGCGCCACAGGGCAAGACAGCACTCGCGGACCCAGGGCTGCTCCACCCGGCTCAGCCAGCCGACGAACTGCGTGAGCCAGCGCCTTGGGATGCGATTGGCGAGGAGGAAGTTCACATCCTCCTGCTGGGCGATCTTGACGAGGACCGAGCGGAGCGTCATCGAACTGTCACTCAACCGCAATACTTTGCCGCACGGATGATCGACCGAGCGCCCCTATGACGAGGTATCTCATCGCCGCCCTCGCTCTTGCGATGCTGCTGTGGCTGCTGTGGCTGCTGCGCAGGCGACTCACGCTGTCGCGGGCAAAGCATCGATCCCTCGCGGGGCACGCGCGCATCGCACGATTCCTCGCGTCGCTCGTGCCGTACTACGAGTACGACGAGGCGCGCTTCTTCGCGGCCGACGGCGCGCCGGAGGCGGTCGCGACCGAGCGCCGCGGCAGCTTCATGCGCCTCGCGGCGCTCTTCGCGCAGCGCCATCGCGAGACGAACCGCCTGACGGCGGAGGTGGAGGGGTCGATCTCCGATCTTCAGTTCACCGCCCGCTATCGCGTGCCCTTCCAGTTCAGCCCCTTCGTGCGCCGGCACCTCGGGCTCGGAGC
>JASHTK010000247.1 GCA_030040575.1 Gammaproteobacteria bacterium | reverse complement strand
AGGCGATCAATCGGCGGGGTTCATCCCGAGCTCCTTGAGCTTGCGCGTCAAGGTGTTACGTCCCCACCCGAGGAGCTTTGCGGCGTCCTGGCGGTGGCCGTGCGTGCGCTTGAGCGCGGCCCGGATCAGCACGCGCTCGAATTCGGGCTGCGCATCGACGAGCAGCGGGCGCTTGCCGACCAGGGCCTGGCGCTCCGCCCAGCTCGCGAGGGCCTTCGCCCAGTCCACCTCCGCGCCTGCCGCGGCCCCGGCCGTGATCTCCGCGGGCAGGTCCTCGACGCCGATCTCGCTGCCGGGGGCGAGCACGCTGAAGCGCCGGCAGAGATTCACGAGCTCGCGCACGTTGCCCGGCCAGCTGTAGCTCACGAGCTTCTCGAGCGCCTCCGGCGCGAGCGCTTTCGGCTCGACGCCGAGCTCGAGCGCCGCGACCTTGAGGTAGTGCTCGAGCAGGTCCGGGATGTCCTCGGCCCGCGCGCGCAGCGGCGGCAGCTCGATGCGGATCACATTCAGGCGATGGTACAGGTCCTCCCGGAACAGCGAGCGCTGCACGTGGCTTTGCAGGTCCTGGTGGGTGGCCGCGATGACCCGCACGTCCACGCGGATCGGCGTCTGCCCGCCCACTCGGTAGAACTCGCCCTCGGCGAGCACGCGCAGCAGCCGCGTCTGCAGCGGCATCGACATGTCGCCGATCTCATCGAGAAAGAGCGTGCCGCCGTCGGCCTGCTCGAAGCGGCCGCGGCGCAGGCTGTCCGCTCCGGTGAAGGCGCCCCGCTCGTGGCCGAACAGCTCCGATTCGAGCAGCTCGCTCGGGATCGCGGAGGTATTGAGCGCGATGAACGGCTTCGCCGCCCGCGGACTGTGCTCGTGCAGGGCACGGGCGACGAGCTCCTTGCCCGTGCCCGACTCCCCGGTGATGAGCACGGTCACGCTCGAGCGCGAGAGGCGGCCGATGGCGCGGAAGACCTGCTGCATGGCGGCCGCGCGCCCGAGCAGCTCCGGAATGGCGGGCGTGCTCTGCGGCTCGCTGCCCGCCGCGGCCCCGCTGCGCGCCGCGCGGCGCACGAGGTCCACCGCCTGATCGATGTCGAAGGGCTTCGGGAGGTACTCGAACGCGCCGCTCTCGTACGCCGAGACGGCGTTGCCGAGATCGGCGTAGGCGGTCATCACGATGACCGGCAGCGCGGGGCGGGTGTCGCGGATCTTCTTGAGCAGATCGAGCCCGGACTGGCCGTGCATGCGGATGTCGGTGATGAGCACGTCCGGGGAGTCGTTGCGCAGCGCCGTCAGGGCCGGCTCGGCGGACTCGAACGTCCTTGGCAGCATGCCCCCGTTGCGCAGCGCCCGCTCGAGCACCCAGCGGATGGAGGCGTCGTCGTCGATCAGCCAGACGTTGAGGCTCTGGGCGCTCACGGCGGCACCTCCAGAGGCAGCTGCAGCGCGAAGACCGTGCAGCCGGGCTCGCTCTCGAACTCGATGAGGCCGCCATGGCGCATGACGATGTCCTGGGCGACGGCGAGGCCGAGCCCGGTGCCGCTCGGCCGTCCGGTGACGAGCGGGAAGAAGATGCTGCCGCGCAGCTCCTCGGGCACGCCGGGGCCGTCGTCCTGCACCTGCAGGCTCGCGGCGAGACGGTGCTTGCGGCCGGCGATGGTCACGTTCGAGAGCGCCCGGGTCCTGAGCGTGATGAGGCCTCGCTCCCCGACCGCCTGCAGCGCGTTGCGCGCCACGTTGAGCAGCGCCTGCACCAGCTGGTCGCGGTCGAGCAGCGCGCTCGGCAGGCTCGGGTCGTAATCGCGGTCGATCGCGACCGCGGCCGGCGCCTCGCCGCGCATCAGGCGGCGCACGTGCTCGCAGAGCTCGTGAACGTTGACGAGGCTGCGCAGCGGCGGGCGCCGCGCGCCGTTCATGGTATCGACGAGCGCGGTCAGGCGGTCCGCCTCGTTGATGATGACCCCGGTGTACTCCTTGAGCGAGGCGTCGCGCAGCTCCCGGTCGAGCAGCTGCGCGGCGCCGCGCAGGCCTCCGAGCGGGTTCTTGATCTCGTGCTCGAGCTGGCGAAGCATCATCCGGTTACTGTCGAAGCGCGCGAGCAGGTCCGACTCGCGCGAGATGCGCTGGCGCTGCGTCGCATCGGCGAGCTCGAGGAGCAGGTGCGTGCCGGTGACGCCGCCCTCGGTGGGCGTGATGGTCACATCGAGAATGCGCGGCTCGCGCGGCGTCGCCTTCGGGCTCACGACGAGCTCGCGGTCGGCGAAGGCCTCCCCGGTCTCGAGCGCCCGCCCGAGCAGGCTCAGCAGTCCGTTGTTCGACTCGCAGAGGTCCCCGAAGGGCCGGCCCCGGCCCTGATTCAGGCTGAAGTCGAGCAAGTCCTGCGCGGCGACGTTCGCGTAGACCGTGCACAGCTGGCCGTCGAGCACGACGATGCCGGTCGAGAGCGCATCGAGCAGATCCGCGGAATCGAAGTGCGAGAGCGGCGAGGGCAGGCTCGGCTCGAGCCTCACGGCGCGTCTCCCGGGCCCGCGCGCTCGGCGATCAGAAGGCCGGACGGTTCGCCGGGTTGGGCGCCTGTTGCGACGGCTGGTGCACGTAGAAGGTGATCGCCGGAGCCTCGCAGATCACCTGTCCGCTCGGGCCCTCGACCTGGGCGCCGAGCGTGTGCGCGCCGCGATCGATCTGGGAGATGGTGAACGCCCCGCTCGGATCGGCGGCGTCCGGCAGCACCTTGCCGTCGAGCAGCAGGATCACCCGGTCGCCGGGCGGCAGCGCCGCGGGCAGGCGAATGTGCCCGCTCACGCTCCAGGCATTCATCAGCATCTCCTGGTCGCCGGGGCTGTCGATCGCGCACTCGGCCGGCGCGGGGGCGCCAGCGGCACTCGCCTTCGGCGCGCTCGGGAGCGGGGCAGGCGTGTAGGTCGGTGCCTGCTGCACTTGGATCTTGCTCGCCCCGACGTTCGGTTGATCGCTGTAATGCGTCACGCCCTGATCGTCCACCCAGGTGTACACGGTGGTGGCCGCGAGGGCGCCCGCGCTCGTCATGAGCATTATGGTAAGCACAAGCCCGCGCATACCGGCCGAGGATAGCCTGCCGCGCGGGGAAGGACCAAGACACGGGGCGCAATTGCGAGATCCCCTGCAAAGCGCGGCGCCCTCCCCCGCTCGGGGGGAGAGCGCCGTGCGCACGAGCGTGATGTGCGTGGCAGCGCACGAGAGGGCCCGCTCACAGGCTGTAGTACATCTCCAGCTCGATCGGATGCGTGGACATCCTGAGCCGCGTCACCTCCTGCATCTTGAGCCCCACGTACGCGTCGAGCACGTCGTTCGTGAACACCCCGCCGCGCAGGAGGAACTCGCGGTCCTTGTCGAGCTGCTCGAGCGCCATGTCGAGCGAGTGGCAGACCGTCGGGATGTGCTGCGCCTCCTCCGGCTCGAGGTCGTACAGATCCTTGTCGGCGGGCTCGCCCGGATGGATCTTGTTTTGAATCCCATCGAGGCCGGCCATCATCATCGCCGTGAAGGCGAAGTACGGATTGGCGCTCGCATCCGGGAAGCGCACCTCGATGCGCCGCGCCTTCGGGCTCGAGACCCAGGGGATGCGGATCGAGGCCGAGCGGTTGCGCGCCGAGTAAGCGAGCATCACCGGCGCCTCGAACCCCGGCACGAGCCGCTTGTAGCTGTTGGTGCCGGGATTGGTGATCGCATTCAGCGCCTTCGCGTGCTTGATGATGCCGCCGATGTAGTAGAGCGCGAGCTCCGAGAGGCCGCCGTACTTGTCGCCGGCGAAGAGCGCCTTGCCCTCTTTTTGCAGCGACTGGTGCACGTGCATGCCGTTGCCGTTGTCGCCGACGAGCGGCTTCGGCATGAAGGTCGCGGTCTTCCCGTAGCTCTGCGCGACGTTCATCACGCAGTATTTGAGCACCTGCACGGCATCGCCCTTGTCCACGATGCCGCCGGCGCCGACGCCGATCTCCGCTTGCCCGCCGGTCGCGACCTCGCGGTGATGGACCTCCACCTTGAGCCCCATCTCCTCGAGCGCGAGACACATCGCCGAGCGGATGTCCTGGAACCCATCGACCGGCGGCACGGGGAAGTAGCCGCCCTTCAGGCTCGGGCGGTGGCCCTTGTTGCCCTCCGCGTATTCCTTGCCGGAGTTCCACAGTCCCTGGGAGGAGTCGATCTCGTAGAAGCAGCCGCGGATGTCCGAGCCCGAGCGTACGCTGTCGAAGATGAAGAATTCGTTCTCCGGGCCGAAGAGCGCCTTGTCCGCGATTCCCGTGGACTTGAGGTACGCCTCGGCGCGCTTCGCGAGGGAGCGCGGGCAACGCCCGTAGCCCTGCATCGTCGTCGGCTCCAGCACATCGCAGCGGATATCGACCGTCGTCTCCTCGAAGAACGGATCGATGACCGCGGTCGCCGGCTCGGGCATGAGGACCATGTCGGAGTCCTGGATGCCCTTCCATCCGGCGATCGAGGAGCCGTCGAACATCTTGCCCTCGCGGAAGAAGTTCTCGTCCACGAGGCGTGCCGGTATGGTGACGTGCTGCTCCTTGCCGCGGGTGTCCGTGAATCGGAGGTCTGCGAACTTGGCCTCCTTTTCTTTTATGAGTTTGAGAACATCACTCGGTGTCATATCGCCTCCGAATAGGAATGCTCGACGCGCAGTGGAGCGCTAGACCGATGCAGCCCCTGTGCCAAAGTTGTGCATCCTGTCAATCAAAGACTTACACCCCTTCCGCGCGCCGCTTGCTTCATTTTAGAGCATTCGGCCGCTCGGGCGCACTATTATCGTGCAGGGCGCCGACCGCGTCTGGTGCGGCGCGAGACCGGGCGTTCTGGCGGGGCCCGCCATCCGCCCCCGGATCGTGCGCGGCATGGCCGAGGGCGCCTGCCCGCCCCCGCCTGCGCCGCGGATGTCCGCCATGCAGCTGATCGGCTCGCTCGCGTTCACGGCATTCCTGTTCGGCTGGACGTTCCTCTACTCGATCGGCTTCGTGCTCATCGCCGGGCTCCTGCCGTTTCGCCGGCGATTCGCGCTTGCGCGCGCGTGGGCTGCGGTGCTGCTCGGCGTGCTGCGCTGGACGTGCGGCCTCGCGCACGTCGTCGAGGGCCGGGAGCATCTGCCGCGCGAGCCCCACATCGCGCTCTGGAAGCACTCCTCCTCCTGGGAGACGATCGCGATGAGCGTGATCTTGCCGCGCCAGGTGTGGGTGCTGAAGCGCGAGTTACAGTGGATCCCGGTCGTCGGCTGGGCGCTCCGCCTGCTGCACGCCATCGCGATCGACCGGCGCGCGGGTCGTGCGGCCGTCGCCCAGGTCATCGAGCAGGGCAAGCAGCGGCTCGCCGAGGGGGACTGGATCATCATCTTTCCGGAGGGCACCCGCATGGCCGCCGGGCAGACGCGCCGGTACGGGGTGAGCGGCGCCCTGCTCGCGGCCGAGGCCGGGCGGCTCATCGTCCCGGTCGCGCACAACGCGGGGGAGTTCTGGCCGCGGCGCGGCCTGCGCAAGCGACGCGGCGTGATCCGCGTCGTCATCGGCGCTCCGATCGAATGCGCGGGCCGCGATCCGCGCGCCGTCAACGAGGAGGCACAGCGCTGGATCGAGGCCGAGGTCGCCCGCCTCGCGACCGATGCCGCCTCTACACGTCGAGGTTCGCGACCGACAGAGCGTTCTTCTCGATGAACTCGCGCCGCGGCTCGACCTGGTCGCCCATCAGCGTCGTGAAGATGTCATCGGCCGCCACCGCATCCTCGATGCGGACCTGCATCAGGCGGCGCGTCTCGGGGTTGATGGTGGTATCCCAGAGCTGCTCCGGGTTCATCTCGCCGAGCCCCTTGTAGCGCTGAATGCTCTGCCCCTTGCGCGCCTGGTCGAACAGCCACTTCATCGCCTCCTTGAAGGAGCCGATGTCCTCGCGCTCGCCGGCGCGGGTGACGTACGCGCCCTCCCCGATGAGGCCCACGAGCGTGCGGCCGAGATCGGCGATGCGCCGGTACTCGGCGGATTCGAAGAACTCGCGCGGCAGGAACTTCTGGCTCGGGGTGCCGTGCTCGGTCCGGTGGACGACGATCCGCGCCGCTTGGCCGTCCGCCGCCTCGCGCACGGCGACCCGATAGGTCCGCGTCCCGTCCGCGAGCGCGTTCATCCGCGCGTCGAGCTCCGCCGCCCAGTCCCTCACCCACTCGAGCCGGTCGAAATCGGCGGGCCGAACCTCCGGCACGTAGATGAGCTGCTCGAGCAGCCGCTCGTCGTAGCGGCGCGCCCAGCGCTTGATGATCGCCTGCACCTCCATGTACCGCCGCGCGAGCAGCTCGAGGCCCGAGCCCTGCAGCGCCGGCGCCTCGGCGTTCACGTGCAGCGCCGACCCCTCGATCGCCGTGTTGAGCAGCACCGAGTCGAGCTCGGCGTCGTCCTTCACGTAGAACTCCTGCTTGGCGCGCTTCACCTTGTAGAGCGGCGGCTGGGCGACGTAGACGTGTCCGCGCTCGATGAGGGCCGGCATCTGGCGGTAGAAGAACGTGAGCAGGAGCGTGCGGATGTGGCTCCCGTCCACGTCGGCGTCGCACATGAGGATGATGCGGTGATAGCGCAGCCGGCTCACGTCGAAGTCGTCCTTGCCGATCCCGCAGCCGAGCGCGGTGATGAGCGTGCCGACCTCCGCGGACCACAGCATCTTGTCGAAGCGCGCCTTCTCGACGTTCGAGATTTTGCCCTTGAGGGGCAGGATCGCCTGGGTGCGCCGATCCCGGCCCTGCTTGGCGGAGCCGCCGGCGGAGTCGCCCTCGACGATGAAGATCTCCGAGAGCGCGGGGTCCTTCTCCTGGCAATCCGCGAGCTTCCCGGGCAGGCCCGCCACATCGAGTGCGCCCTTGCGCCGGGTCATCTCGCGCGCCTTGCGCGCCGCCTCGCGCGCGCGCGCCGCCTCGACGATCTTCGCGACGATCCCGCGCGCCTCCTGCGGGTGTTCCAGCAGGAACTCACCGAGCTTCATGTTGACGACCGACTCGACGATGCCCTTCACCTCCGAGGAGACGAGCTTGTCCTTCGTCTGCGAGGAGAATTTCGGATCCGCGAGCTTCACGGAGAGGATCGCCGTCAGGCCCTCGCGCGCATCGTCGCCCGACGTTGGCACCTCCTTGCGCGCCGACATCTCCCGCTCGATGTAATCGTTGAGCGTGCGCGTGAGCGCGCTGCGAAAGCCGGCGAGGTGCGTGCCGCCGTCCTTCTGCGGGATGTTGTTCGTGTAGCAGAACATGCTCTCCTGGTAGGAGTCGTTCCACTGCAGCGCCACCTCGACGCTCACCGGGCCCTCCTGCGTGCGAAACCAGAAGACCGACTCGTGGATCGGCGTGCGGGTGCGGTTCAGGTATGTGACGAAGGCCTGGAGTCCCCCTTCGTGCTGAAAGACGTCGGATTTGTTCTCCCGCTCATCGACCAGCTCGATCGTGACGCCGGAGTTGAGGAACGAGAGCTCCCTCAGGCGCTTCGCGAGCACGTCGTAGTCGAACTGGATGTGGGTGAAGATCGTCGAGCTCGGGCGAAAGCGGATCGTCGTGCCGCGGTCCTGGGTCTCCCCGACCACCGCGAGTGGCGCGACGGGCTCGCCCAGGTGGTACTCCTGGCGATGGATATGGCCGTCGCGGCAGATGGTGAGCTGGAGGTAGTCGGAGAGCGCGTTCACGACGGAGACCCCGACGCCGTGCAGCCCCCCGGAGACCTTGTAGGAGCTCTCGTCGAACTTCGCGCCGGAGTGCAGCATGGTCATGATGACCTCGGCCGCCGAGCGCCCCTCGTCCGGGTGGATATCGACCGGAATGCCGCGGCCGTTGTCGGAGACGGTCACCGACTCGTCGGCATGGATCTTCACGATGATGCGGTCGCAGAACCCCGCGAGGGACTCGTCGATCGAGTTGTCGACGACCTCGAAAACCATGTGGTGCAGGCCCGTCCCATCGTCCGTGTCGCCGATGTACATGCCGGGCCGCTTGCGTACGGCGTCGAGCCCCTTTAATACCTTGATTTTGCTAGAATCGTAGACGTCGTTGGGCGACATGAAGACGCTCGGTTTTGGGACACGACATTATACCGGTCGGACCCTCCCGTGTTCCACGTGAAACGCGCGGTCCGGCGCCTGAAAAACGACCGGATCCGGGCCGAGCGCGGTGAAGACGAGCTGGCATCGCAGGCGCAGGACCTGATCGATGAACGCGGCGAGATGGGGCGCATCGAGCTCCGCCGCCGGATCATCGAGCAGCAGCGTCGGACTCGTCGCGAACCTCTCGCGGAGCGCGGCGAGCTGCGCGAGGATCATCGCCACCGCGATCAGCTTCTGCTGGCCCCGAGAGGCGACCTCTCGGGCCGGTGAGCCCTCGAAGCGCAGATGGACGTCGGCCCGGTGCGGGCCGACCTGGGTAATCCGGCGTGCGAGGTCGCGACTCCAAGAGGCCTCGAGCGCGTCCGCCAGCGTCGCATCGCGTGCCCAGCCCCGGCTTTAGCTAAGCTCGACTTCCTCCCCGAGGAGCGCGTGGGTGG
>JASHTK010000246.1 GCA_030040575.1 Gammaproteobacteria bacterium | reverse complement strand
TGTGAAGTCGCGGAGCGTGCGCCAGATCCCGAGCGCCGGTCGAAGTGAAATCACGCCGTTCGCCTGCATGAGCCACCTCCACTCCCGGCCTCCCGCCGGGACTGGGCGCGAGCATGACACCGAGAGTCGCGCCTGTCCATGCGCAGCGGCGCGCTCGCGCGCCGGCCCACGCGCGCTGGCGCGTCGGTTGAGGGCGCGCGCGAGTCGAGGCGTCGCAGCGGCCTTACTTGCCCTGCCCCTCGAGCCAGCGCTGAAGCCGGTCGAACGGATCGGCGAGCCTGCGAGCGCCCTCCTCCTCCAGCTGCCGCACGACGCTCTGCAGATCGATGCCGAGCGTCCGGAGCTCACGCGTGACGCGTGCCGCCTCCTCGCGCCATGGCGCGAGGCCGGCTCCGGCCTTGCCGTGGTCGCGATAGGCGGCGAGCGTCTCGAGCGGCAGGGTGATCGCGGTGTCGGCGGCAATCAACTCCTCGACGTACTTCACATCGCCGTAGCGAGCGTCCTCGGTGGAGGTGCAGGCCCAGAGGAGGCGCTGGGGCCGCGCGCCGCGCCGCGCGAGCGCTCGCCAGCGCTCGGATTCGAGGATCTCGCGATACAGGTCGTACGCCTTCGCCGCGAGGGCCGTCGCGCACCGCCCGCGCAGGGCGCGCGCCTCGCCGCGACCCTGTCCGGCGTGCTCATCGAGCAGCCGATCGACGAGCGTGTCGATGCGGCTCACGAGAAAGCCCGCGACCGAGGCGACGCCGCGAACGTCGGCGCCGCGCTGCACGCGCTGCTCGAGGCCCGCGAGATAAGCCTCCGCCGCCTGCCGGTAGCGCTCGGGCGAGAAGAGCAAGGTCACCTGGACGCTCACGCCCTCGGCGATGAGGCCGCGGACCGCGGGGAACGCGGCCGTCGTGCCGGGCACTTGAATCATGGCATTGTCGCGCTCGAGCCGCGCCCAGAGCCGCCGCGCCTCGGCGACCGTGCCCGCGGCATCGTGCGCGAGGTGGGGCGAGACCCCGAGGCTCACGAAGCCATCCCCGCCCTCGGTGCCGAGGTAGATGGGCCGAAACGCATCCGCGGCTCGGCGGATGTCATCGAGCGCGATCGCCTCGTAGAGCTCGCGACCGCGGGCGACCTTCGGGAGCAGCTCCGCGACGGCGGGCCGGTACTCGGCGTGGGTCATGATCGCGCGGGCGAAGAGCGCGGGATGGGAGGTGAGGCCGCACAGGCCGTCCGTCTCGATCAGGCGGGCGAGGGTCCCGTCGGTGAGCATGCGCCGGTGCACGTCATCGAGCCAGACGCTCTGCCCGCGGGCGCGCAGCCTGAGTAACGGATTCCCGTCCATCGTCGCCTCCGCCCCGCCTCGTCCCCCGCAGAGTATGGTCATTACTCGCTTGCGCCGCAGCCCGCAACGGGGCCACTCTGGTCCGCAGCGTCCCTCGCGATCGACTCCGACCATGCTCGTCCTCACCGTGAACAGCGGCAGCACCTCGGCGAAGCTCGCGGCGTTCGAGCGCTCGGCCGATGCGACGAGCCTTGCACGGGTGCGATACGCACAGTACCCGGCTGCCTCGCTCGATCCTCGCGAGGCGCTCGGCGCGTTCGTTCGCGCGCTCGGTGGGCCGCCCGTCGCGGCCGTGGGCCACCGCGTCGTGCACGGCGGTACCCGGTTCGTTCAGCCCGTCGTGATCGACGCCGAGGCCGAGGCAGCGCTGCGCGGCCTCGCGGAGCTCGCCCCCCTGCACAATCCGCTCGCTCTCGAGTGGATCGCCGCGGCCCGCTCGGTGTGTCCGCCGCAGACGCTCCAGGTGGCGGCGTTCGACACCGCGTTCTTTGCCGATCTACCGCCGCTTGCCGGCTACGCGCTGCCGCACGCGCTCGGGCGCGACCTGGGCATCCGCCGCTACGGCTTTCATGGCCTCGCCCACGAGGCGATGTGGCGGCGCTGGTGCGAGGGGCATCCCGAGCGTCCCGGGGGCGGCCGGGTCATCACCCTGCAGCTCGGCGGCGGCTGCTCCATGGCGGCGATCGATCGCGGGCGGCCGATCGACACGAGCATGGGGTTCTCCCCGCTTGAGGGGCTCGTCATGGCGACCCGCTCGGGCGACCTCGATCCGGCCGTCGTGCCGTACCTCGCCCGCAAGCTGCAAGCCCCCGCGGAGCGCATCATCGACCTCCTCAATCACGATTGCGGCCTGCTCGGCGTGTCGGGCCTGAGCGGAGACCTCCGTGCCCTGCTGGCCGCTCCGGCCGAGGCGGCACGTTTCGCAGTCGAGCTGTACTGCTATCGCGCGCGCAAGTACGTGGGTGCGTACTTCGCGGCGCTCGGAGGATGCGACGGCATCGTCTTCGGGGGCGGGGTCGGCGAGCACATGCCGGAGATTCGCGAGCGCATCCTCGCGCCGCTCGCCTGGGCCGGGGTGGAGCTCGACCCGCAAGCAAACGACGCGGCGCGCGGCGGGGAGGCTCGGATCGGCCGGTCGGGCGCGCCGGTCGAGGTGCAGGTGATCCCCGTCGATGAGGAAGACACGCTCGCCCGGGCAGCCCTCGCTTGCCTGATGGGTCAGGCCCGGGCCGCTCCCGGCGGTCCGCGGGACGGTGCGGGAGGCGCCGTCGATGGAGGGACCTGAGGCTGCGTGGGCGCGGGGACCTGAGGCGGCACCAGGACGGCCGCGCCCTGCAGGTGCCCCTCGCGAAGCCGCTTGAGCGCGAGGTTTGCCTGATCGAGCGGGAAGGTCTCGACGCTCGGCTCGAGCGGGACGGCCGCCGCCACCTGCATGAACTCCGCCGCGTCCGCGCGGGTGAGGTTCGCGACCGAGCAGATCGAGCGCTCCCCCCAGAGCAGCCGGTACGGAAAGCTCGGGATGTCGCTCATGTGGATGCCCGCACACACGACCCGGCCGCGCTTGCGGACCGCGGCGAGCGCGACCGGCACCAGCGCGCCGACGGCCGCGAAGACGATTGCCGCATCGAGGGGCTCGGAGGGGGCCTCGTCCGAGCCGCCGGCCCAGGTGACCCCGAGCTCACGCGCGAACTGCTGCGCGGCGTCATCTCCCGGACGGGTAAAGGCGAACACCGTGCGGCCCTCGGCGAGCGCGATCTGCGCGAGCAGATGCGCCGCGGCGCCGAAGCCGTAGAGCCCGAGGCTCCCCTCCCCGGCCGCCCGGTAGGCGCGATAGCCGATCAGTCCGGCGCACAGGAGCGGCGCGGCCTGCACATCCGAGTAGCGCGACGGCACGATGCAGCAGTACCGGGCGTCGGCCACGGCATACTCCGCGTACCCTCCATCGAGCGTGTAGCCGGTGAAGCGGGCCCGCTCGCACAGGTTCTCGAGTCCGCGGCGGCAGTACCCGCACACCCCACAGGTCTCCCCGAGCCAGGGCACGCCCACCCGATCGCCGATGCGGAAGCGGGAGACGCCGCTGCCGAGCCGCTCGACTCGGCCGATGATCTCGTGCCCGGGGACGATCGGATACGGCACGGCGGGCAGCTCGCCGTCGGCGACGTGCAGATCGGTGCGGCAGACGCCGCAGGCGAGGACTCGCACGAGGATCTGCAGGGCGCCCGGCTCGCGCACCGGCAGCTGGTCCGCAAGAAGCGGCGAGCCGGCGGCATGCACGCGCATGGCAAGCACGGGTGCCCCCAGCCGATCTCAGAGCGCGCGGCGCGCGGCCGGGCTCGCGTCCGCCTCGAGCCCGACGGTCACCGGGATACCGTTCGCGACCTTCAGAGTCTCCAGCGCGTAGTCCCAGTCGATGGCGGCGGTCGTTTGGCCGAGCGCTTGGTCGAGCAGCTGCTCGAATTGCGCGAGCCGCGGCTCGATCGTCTGCCCTTGGTCGTCGACCGGCGGGTGCACCTCGAGGAGCAGCTGCCCATCGACGTAGGCGACCTTGACCGGATCGTTGATGAGATAGACCTTGGTGCCGACCGGCACGGTCGGGAACAGCGCCGCCACGTCCTCCGGATACATGCGGATGCATCCGTGCGTCACCGGCATGCCGACGGCGAGCGGATTGTTGGTGCCGTGAATCAGGTAGTCCCCGGGACGAACGTCGAGGCGCAGCGCAAAGTCACCGAGCGGATTCTCAGGACCCGGCGCGACGACTTTGGGCAGGGGATCGCCGTTCTCCTCGTGCTCCTTGCGGATGGACTCCGGGGGATACCAGTACGGATGCTTGATCTTCTGGATGACGTGCGTCTCCCCGAGCGGTGTCTTCCAGTCCATCCTGCCGATGCTGACCGGGTACGTGACGACCACCCGCTTGCCGTGCCGCCGCTTCGGATAGTAGTACAGGCGGTGCTCCGGAATGTTGACGACGATACCGTCGCGGGGGCCC
>JASHTK010000245.1 GCA_030040575.1 Gammaproteobacteria bacterium | reverse complement strand
GCCGCGGCATCACCGTCAAGCCGCACGCGTGGCTCGCCGAGGAGTGGTTCTCGCCCGACGGCGTTCCCGGCATCGCCATCCCGTTCTATCTCGCGCATCCGCGCCTCGAGCGCCTCGAGCGCCGCATCATGCGCGAGGTGGAAGGCGGCAACGCCCGCTGGCTGATGCGCATCCTGCGGCACGAGGCCGGTCACGCTCTCGACAACGCCTATCGCCTGAGGCGCCGCCGTCGCTGGCGCGAGGTCTTCGGTCCCGCCTCGCTGCCGTACCCGAGCCACTATCGTGCGAGGCCCGGCAGCCGCCGATACGTCCACCATCTCGGCGAGTGGTACGCGCAGGCGCATCCGACCGAGGACTTCGCCGAGACCTTCGCGGTCTGGCTCAAGCCGAAGTCGAGCTGGCGCCGCACCTACGCCGCGTGGCCTGCCCTTCAGAAGCTGAGCCTCGTCGATGAGCTGATGCAAAGCGTGCGCGGCAAGTCACCGCCGGTGCGCAACCGCGAGCGCATCGATGCGATCGCCGAGGACACGCGCACGCTCGCGGCCGTCTATCGCCGCAAGCTCGCGCGACGCCGGCACGAGCGCCGCGGGCTCGCCGGAGAGCTGCTGCGCACGGTGTTCAGCGCGGAGCGCGAGCGGCCGGGCGCGCTGCGCGCCGCGACGTTGCTGCGCGGTGCGAAAGCGCATCTCGTCGCCACGGCTTGCCGCGATCTCGGCCTCGAGCGCTACAGCCTCTACCAGATCCTCCGCATGCTGGTCGAGCGCTGCGAGGCGCACGACCTGTACGTGCGGGGCAGCCGCCGCCAGGCCGTCCGGCAGGTGCGCTCGCTGCTCGGACGGGTCGCGCGACTTTACGCTCAGGGTGAGACGCCGCGCCTCGCGCTATGAAGAAGCAGCGCGCGCTGGTCGTCGTGCATGCGAGCCTCGTACCGCCGGAAACCCTGGAAGGTCACGCCGCGAAGGAGATCGAGGAGTGGCGCACCGAGTACGATGTGATCTCGACGCTGAAGCGCAAGGGCCACGAGGTGCGCTGCCTCGGCGTGCTCGACAGCTTGACGGAGCTGCGCACCGCGGTCGCCGAGTGGAAGCCCGACATCGTCTTCAACCACCTCGAGGAGTTCGACGGGATCGTCACCTACGACCAGCACGTCGTCGCGTTCCTCGAGCTGCTGCGCCAGCCCTACACCGGCTGCAACCCGCGGGGCCTGCTCCTCTCGCGCGACAAGTCGCTCTGCAAGCAGCTGCTCACGTTCCACCGCGTGCCGACGCCGCAGTTCGCCGTGTTCCGGCGCGGCGCCCGCTTCCATGCGCCGCGCCGGCTCAAGTTCCCGCTCTTCGTGAAGTCCACGGTGGAGGACGCCTCGCTCGGCATCGCCCAGGCCTCGGTCGTGGACGATGCGTCGCGCCTGAAGGAGCGGATCGAGTTTGTGCACGAGCAGGTCGCGACGGATGCGCTCGTCGAGGAGTACATCGAGGGCCGCGAGCTCTACGTCGGGGTGATGGGCAACGAGCGGCTGACGCGGCTGCCGGTCTGGGAGATGGTGTTCGGCTCGATGCCGCACACGCTCGCGGCCATCGCGACGCGCAAGGTCAAGTGGGACAGGCGCTATCAGCAGCGGTACGGTATCACGACGCGCGCCGCGGCAGACCTGCCGCCCGCCGTCCTCGCGCGCCTCGACCGGCTCTCGCGCCGGATCTATCGCGCGCTCGGGCTTTCGGGATACGCGCGGATGGATTTTCGCGTGACGAGCGAGGGCAACATCTATGCGCTTGAGGCGAATGCGAACCCCAATCTGGAAGCGGCGGAGGACTTCTCCGAGTCGGCGCGAGCCTCGGGGATCGAGTACCCGGAGCTCCTCGAGCGGCTCATGCTGCTCGGGCTCACCTACCGCGCCGAGTGGCGCTCGACCTATGGCTGATCGAGCGCGAGCCGTGCTCGGCGGCGCCATCGCCGCCGTCGCGGCAGCGGTGCTCGCCGCCGGATGCGCGGGCGAGCAGAAGCGGATGGATGCCGACCTCCTGCGGCTCACCGTGTGGCTTCCCGGCTCCTACGACAACGAGGTGCAGGTGGCGGCGGACCGCCAGGCGGGCCGGGCGCCGCACGAGTCGCTCACCCTCACGGTCGTGCCGGTCGATGCGGAGGAGGTCGGCTCTCACGTCTTCTACATCGTGGAGACGGACACCGACTCGCGGCGCATCATGGTCCAACGGCTCATCTCCTTCAACGCCGCGAAGGATGCGATCATCGAGACGATGTGGTCGCTCACCGACCCGACGCGCTGGCGCGGCGCGGACACGACGCCCGAGCTGTTCACCGGGCTGCAGCCGGACGACGTGCGGCCGATGGCCGGTTGCGACCTCAAGTGGCGGAAGGAGGGCGAGCGCTTCACCGCGTCGAACGACCCGAGCCTCTGCCGCATGCGCCTGCCGGGCGGCGGTGCCGTCGAGTTCACGGACATGCGCATCGAGCTCACGGCCGAGGAGCTCGCCATCAGCACCCGGGCCTCCGCCGCGAGCGGCGCGCCGCCGCCGGAGGATTCGTACGACCGCTTCCACCGCAACGGCGGCTCGTGAGCCGCGCGGCAGTCGCCTCGAGGCCGGCCCCGTCCCGATGAAGCCCATCCGCTCGACCCTGCACTTCGAGGGCCGCATCATCAAAGTCTCCGTAGACGAGGTGCAGCTGCCGAACGGCCGGCGCGCCGAGCTCGAGGTGGTCCGACATCCCGGCGGAGCGGTGGTCGCCGCGGTCGATCGGGACGAGCGCGTCTGCCTGCTGCGCCAGTACCGCTATGTCGCGGACGGCTGGATCTGGGAGCTGCCCGCCGGCAAGCTCGAGCCCGGTGAGCCGCCGCTCGCGACGGCGCAGCGCGAGCTCGCGGAGGAGGCGGGCGTGCGCGCGCGCAGCTGGTCGAGCCTCGGCAGCACCTTGAGCTCCCCGGGCGTCTTCTCCGAGGTCCTGCACCTGTTCCTCGCGCGCGACCTCGAGCCGGTCGGCTCAACGCCCGAGATCCACGAGGTGATCGAGGTCCACTGGCTGCCGCTCGCCGAGGCCTGCGAGCGCGCTCTCGACGGGGAATACCGCGATGGCAAGACCG
>JASHTK010000244.1 GCA_030040575.1 Gammaproteobacteria bacterium | reverse complement strand
GGTCACGCGGAACTTGTCGAGCGCCGAGGAGCCGAGCGCGTTGAAGATGAGCACGCTGTGGTAGGCGGCGATCGCGCGGCCGGACTCGCTCACGATCATCGGGTGGGCGATGTCGCGCGCGTTGCACACGCTTGCGATCCGGTAGACCACATCGCTCGCGTACTCGTTCAGCGTGTAGTTCATCGAGGAGGAGAAGTTCGTCCCCGTGCCGTCGTAGTCCACGCCGAGCCCGCCGCCCACGTCGATGTACTGCAGGCCCGCGCCCATCAGCTTGAGCTCCGCGTAGACGTGCGCGAGCTCGTTGACGGCGTCCTTCACGCGGCGAATGTCCTGCAGCTGGCTGCCCGGATGGCAGTGCACGAGCTGCAGGCAATCGAGCATGTCGCGCGCGTCGAGCACGTTGAACAGCTCGAGGATCTCGGTGATGAACAGGCCGAACTTCGACCGCTCGCCCGAGGACTCGCGCCAGCGGCCCGAGCCCTCGCTGAAGAGCTTCACCCGCACGCCGATCCTCGGGCGCACCCCGTAGGCGGCGGCGTGTTTGAGAATCAAGTCGAGCTCGGCGTAGTTCTCCACCACCGGGATGATCGTGCGGCCGAGTTTCGTCGCGAGCGTCACCGCCTCGATGTAGCTGTCGTCCTTGAAGCCGTTGCACACGATGAGCCGGTCGGGCGCGTTCTCCGTCATCGCCATCACGGCGAGCAGCTCGGGCTTGGAGCCCACCTCGAGCCCGAAGCCGAACTCCTTGCCGTAGCGGTAGACCTCCTCGACCACGAGCCGCTGCTGGTTCACCTTGATGGGGAAGACCGCGGCGTAGCGGTTGCGGTAATCGTTCTCCGCGATGGCCTGCGCGAACGCGGCGTGCAGGTGCTTCAGCCGGTGCGCGAGGATGTCGGAGAAGCGCACGACGACCGGCGTCGTCAGGTCGCGCGCCTTCAGCCCCTCGACGACCTCGAAGAGGTCGATCTCCCGCCCCGGCTGCGTGTCCGGCCGAACGACGACGTGGCCCGCGGAGTTGATGGAGAAGTATCCCTTCCCCCAGGCGCCCGCCTGGTAGAGCTCGAGGGAGTCCTCGATGCTCCAGGGCTGGGCGGGATTGAACCTGCGGCTTGCGCCGCTCAGGGCGGTGTTCGGGTCGGCGGCCACGTCCGGTTGAGCTCCGCAGCGCGCGTGGCGGGTGCCCCGCGCTCGGTGCCCAGCCACGCCGCGAATGTCCAGGGAGGGGGAAGATAGCAAAAAACGTGGACCGGACCTACCGGAGCCGCGGCGCGCTCGAGGCGACCGGCCGCGCCGGATCGCGAATCCACTCGCTCCAGGAGCCCGCATACAGGCGAGCGCCCGGGAGCCCGGCGAGCTGCATCCCGAGCAGGTTGTGGCATGCGGTGACGCCCGAGCCGCACATCGACACCACGGACTGCGGCGCGGCGCCGGCGAGCGTCTCGCGCCACAGCCGCGCGAGCTCCGCGGGGGCGAGGAAGCGTCCCGCGGCGTCGAGGTTGCGCGTGAAGGGATGATTGCGGGCGCCCGGCACGTGACCGGCGACCGGATCGAGCGTCTCGTTGCGTCCGGCGAACCGGTCGGCCGAGCGCGCATCGACCAGCACCATCCCGCCGCGCTCGAGCGCCGCGGCGACCTCGGCGGTGGAGGCGACACGGGCGAGCTGCGGCTCGCCCTCGAAGCGGCCTGCCCCGCGAAGCCGCACCTGCCCCGTCACCGGCAGGCCCGCCGAGCGCCAGGCCTCGAGCCCACCGTTCAGCACGGCGGCCCGCGCGTGACCGAGAAAGCCGAGGAGCCACCAGAGCCGCGCGGCGACGGCGCCGTTCGCCTGGTCGTAGGCGACGACCTGCGTCTGCGGGCCGATGCCCCAGCGGCCGAAGGTGGCCGCAAGCGGCTCGGGGGAGGGCAGAGGATGGCGGCCGCTCGCCGCCCGCGGGGGCGCGGACAGATCGCGGTCGAGATGCGCGAAGAGCGCGCCCGGGATGTGGCCGGCCGCGTACGCCTCGGCGCCCCACTGCGGCCGGGTGAGTTCGTGGCGGCAGTCGATGATCGCCACGTCGGCGGCCGAGCGGGCGAGAGCGGCGAGCTCGAGGGGCTCGATCAGCGTCGTGACGGCGCGAGCGGTCATGCGTGTGCGGCGAGCCCTGTCCCCGGCGCGTGCCGGGTGTCGGCGTTCCGTCCCCCCTTGCGCCTGCCGCCCGCGACGCGATGTCCTACAATCGCGCGAGCGGGCGGAATCGGGCGAAGTATATGGCGATCGACGTTTACTGGGGCAGCGGCAGCGCGTACTGCTGGAGAGTGCTCCTCGCGCTCGAGTACAAGCGCCTCGCGTACACGAGCCACCTGCTGCAGTTCTCCCGGCAGGAGCACAAGTCGCCCCAGATCCTCGCGCTCAACTTCCGCGGGCGCGTGCCGATCGTGAGGGACGGGGACTACGTCATCTTCGAGTCGCTCGCGATTCTCTACTACCTCGACTTGAAGTACCCCGAGCCGCCGATCTTCGGCCGCACGCCCGAGGAGGCCGGGGTCATCATGCGGGTGATCTGCGAGTACCAGTCGTACACCGAGCCGCATCTGACCAAGCTCGTCGAGACGTTCTTCGCGCCCGGGCCGCGGGTAAGCCCCGACGGGCTCGCCGCCGCGATGCACGTCGTCGCGAGCGAGGCGCGCTCCATCGAGGCGCGGCTCGCCCGGTCGGACTGGGTCGTCGGGGAGAGCTTCTCGGCCGCCGACATCGTGATCTACCCGGCCCTGCGGGTGCTGCTGCGCGCGCTCGCGAAGCCGGCCGCGCGGGAGCTCTCGACGCGCTTCCTGCCGCTCGCGGCGAACTACCCGGCCCTCGAGCGCTGGATCGCGCGCGTCGAGGCCCTGCCGGGTTACGATCGCACTTTTCCGCCTCACTGGCGCTGACCGGCCGGGGCGGGGGTTCGAGGCGAGCATCGCGAGGGCGCTGACGGGATCATGACGGGCGAGAGAGCGTACATCGAGTTTCCAGGCCACATCGTACTCATCGGCTTCGGCAGCATCGGTCAAGGCGTCTTGCCGCTCATCCTGCGGCACATCGCGATCCCGCCCGAGCGCATCACGATCGTCACGGCGGACGATGCCGGCCGCGCCGAGGCGCAGCGCTACCGCGTCAAGCTCGTCAAGGAGCCGCTGCACCCCGGCAACCTGAGGACCGTGCTCGAGCCGCTCGTCGGGCGCGGCGACTTCGTGCTCAACGTGTCGGTCGAGGTCTCGAGCATCGCGCTCATCGAGCTGTGCCGGGAGCGCGGCGCGCTGTACCTCGACACCTGCATCGAGCCCTGGCCCGGAGGCTACACGGATCCTGCGGTGCCGGCGGGACGGCGCACCAACTACGCCCTGCGCGAGCAGGCGCTCGCGCTGCGCACGCCCGGGCGAGCCGAGCCGACCGCCGTCCTCACCCACGGGGCGAACCCCGGGCTCGTCTCCCACCTGCTGAAGCAGGCGCTGCTCAACATCGCCGCCGATGCGGGCGTTGCCGCGGGCAATCCCTCCTCCCGGGGAGACTGGGCCGATCTTGCGCGCCGCCTCGGCGTGAAGACCGTGCACGTCGCGGAGCGCGACACGCAGGTCGCGAGCGTCGCCAAGGCGCCCGGAGAGTTCGTCAACACCTGGTCGGTCGAGGGCTTCGTGAGCGAGGGCTGCCAGCCGAGCGAGCTCGGCTGGGGCACCCACGAGCGGGGCCTGCCGCGCGGCGGCAGGCAGCACGACTTCGGCAGCGGCTGCGCCATCTACTTGATGCAGCCCGGCGCCGCGACGCGCGTGCGCACCTGGACGCCGCTCGCCGGCCCCTTCCACGGCTTCTGCATCACCCACGGGGAGGCGATCTCGATCGCCGACTACCTCACCGTGCGGGACGGCGCACGCGTGCTGTACCGCCCGACCGTGCACTACGCGTATCACCCCTGCGATGGGGCGGTGCTGTCGCTGCACGAGCTCGCGGGCCGCAACTTCGTGCTGCAGGAGCGCAAGCGCATTCTCATGGAGGAGATCGTGGCGGGCCTCGATGAGCTCGGCGTGCTCGTCGCCGGCCACAGCCTGAATGCGTACTGGTACGGCTCGCAGCTCTCGGTCGCCGAGGCGCGCGCCCTCGCGCCCTACAACAACGCGACGAGCCTGCAGGTCACGGCGGCGTGCCTCGCGGGGATGATCTGGGCGATGGAGAACCCCGACCGCGGCATCGTCGAGCCGGACGAGATGGACTTCCGGCGCAATCTCGAGATCTCGAGGCCCTACCTCGGCGCGGTCGTCGGCCGCTACACGGACTGGACGCCGCTCAGCGGCCGCGAGCGGCTCTTCCCCGAGGAGCTCGATCCCTCGGACCCCTGGCAGTTCGAGAACGTGCGGGTGAGCGGGTAGCGGCGGGCGCGAGGGTCGCGAGGGCTGCCAGCGCGCCTCGCGAGGCTCACGCGCCGCTCGCCGGCCGGTAGCGAATCTCGACGATGAGGTAGGTGCGCGCGCCGCCCGGGACCTCCACGGTGACCTCCTCGGCGAGCGACCGGCGCAACAGCGCGCGTCCGAGCGGCGAGTCGATGCTGATGTGCTCGGGCGCCATGTCGATCTCGTCGGGACCGACGATGCGATAGCGCACGCGCTCCCCGTCGCGCTCGAGGGACACCCACGCCCCGAAGTACACGCGCGTCGGGTCCGCGGGCGGCTCGGAGACCGTCACCATTCCCTCGAGCCGCTCGCGCAGGAACCGCACCCGCCGGTCGATCTCGCGCAGGCGGCGCTTGCCGTAGGTGTACTCCGCGTTCTCCGATCGGTCGCCTTGCGCCGCGGCCTCGGCGACCGCCTGCGTGACACGCGGCCGCTCGACGCGCCAGAGCTCATCGAGCTCTGCGCGCAGCCGGCGCGCGCCCTCGGGCGTCACGTACTTCGAGCCTGGCGTTGCGGGCGGCCGGAATCGTCCCATGCTGCATCGACCGATGTTATGTCGCAGAGGGCTTAACAAAAGCGGGGTGATCTGTGGAGCGTTTCACGGCCTTCCAGGGCCCCGCCGACTACCCTTAGGCTCGCATGGCCGCCAAGTATTACACGCATTTCGTGACCGCGAGCGAGCCCGCCCGGCACGCCTACAGCGGCGATAGCGAGTGGAGCGGTGTCGTCGAGCTGAGGCACCCGCTCGAGCAGCGCGGCGGCACGCGCGAGCTGCGCTCGCTGCTCGCGCAGAGCTTCGATATCGCGAGCGAGGACATTCGCATCCTGCACTGGGCCCGCCTGCACTGAGCCGACGAATCCCCTAGCGGACTTCCTTCCCTTCATCGAAAGTCCGCATCCTCGCCCCAGGCCTCACCGCCTGGGGCTTTTTTGTGCGCCCGATCCGGCGCGCCGGCCGACGAGCCCCGCCTGCGGGGCGGGATGAACGGAGCGCGCGCCGATGTCATAATCCTCGGCCATGATGCGCTCCAGCTCCCTCGCGGGCGCCGCAGGCGCCGCCATCCTCGCCACCTCGGTCGTCGCGTGCTCGCTGCTCGGCGGTCCGCTCGCCGCGCACGACAAGTCCGCGCCCGCGGCTGCGCCTCCCGCGACGCCCGCCGAGGCGCCCCCGGTCGAGGCCTACAAGTTCACGGTCGATCCCAGGCGCGACGCCGATGTCGTCGGCGTCGTGCAGATCACCCATGCGACGAAGGACGACACGCTCACCGACATCGCCCGCCGCTTCAGCGTCGGCTACAGCGAGATCGAGCGCGCGAATCCGGGAGTGGACATGTGGCTGCCCGGCGCCGGCCGCGAGGTCGTCGTGCCGACCGAGTTCGTGCTGCCGGATGCGCCGCACACGGGCATCGTCGTGAACGTCGCGGCGATGCGGCTTTACTACTTTCCGCCGCACAAGCCGGGCGAGCTGCAGGTCGTCTACACCTACCCGATCGGCATCGGCCGGGTGGGCTGGAAGACGCCCGCGGGCGTCACAACCGTCATGCGCAAGGTGAAGAACCCGACCTGGCGGCCGCCCGGGGACATCCTCAAGGAGCATCGGGAGGACGGCGATCCGCTGCCCGCGGTGGTCGGACCGGGTCCCGACAACCCCATGGGCAACCGGGCGCTCTATCTCGGGTGGCCGGAGTACGCGATCCACGGCACCAACAAGCCGGTCGGCGTCGGCCTGCGCGTGAGCCACGGGTGCATCCACCTCTACCCGGAGGACATCCTGCAGCTCTACGAGATGGTTCCGATCGGCACGCCGGTGCGCGTCGTGAACCAGCCCTTCGTCTTCGGCTGGTCCCGGGGCGAGCTCTACATGCAGGCCTTCGGGTCCCTCGAGGACGACCGCCGCGAGTGGCAGACGGCCGAGCACGCGCTGCTCGCCAAGGCGCTCGGCCCGAGCATCGAGAAGGAGCTGCGCCTGCGCAACGAGCAGGTGAGATGGGATCTCGTCGCGCAGCTCGCCCGCGATCCGCGCGGCGTGCCGGTCGCCGTCACCGATCCGAGCGCGAGCCTCGAGCAGGCGCTCGCGGATGCCGCGAGGGTGCAGAACCGACTGCCGGACGGCGCCGCCTGGGACGGCAAGACCGATCTGCCGATGGACCAGAAGACTTTCGAGCAGGTCCTCTCCAAGGTCGACCCGAGCGATGCCTCGCGCGCGGCGGCCGACGCACCGCAGCGCGACGCGACGGGCGCGACGGGCGTTGCGGCCGCTCCGCGGTCCGGCACCTGAGCGCCCCGACCCGCACGCCTCGGCGCGCACCGGCGAGCGCCGCGCCCGCTCCCGGCGCGCCTCGCTTTTCTGTTAGAGTCCGCCCGTTCCGGTGAGAGTCCGCCCGCCTACCGCATCGAGTCAGCGCTCGCCGAGGAGCTCACGTGGCCGAGCCCGGCACCTTCGGCATCCCCGTCACGCCCGAGACTGAGAGTGAGCGCGCGGTCGCGCGCTCACCGACCGGCGTCACCGCCTTCGTCGGCCGGACCTTAAAAGGTCCGCTCAACCACCCGGTCCGCGTGGCGAGCTTCGCCGAGTTCACGCAGACCTTCGGGGGACTGTGGCAGCCCTCGATGCTCTCGTACGCGGTCGAGCAGTACTTCGAGAGCGGCGGGCGCGAGGCGCTCATCGTTCGACTCGCGAACGGCGCAAGAGCGCCGACCCTTGCGCTGCCCGCCGGCCGCGAGCAGCTCGCGCTCGCGGGGGTCCAACCCGGCTCGCGGGAGTACCTGCGCGCCGCCGTCGATTACGACGGCATCGGCCCGGGCGAGGCGGACCGCTTCAACCTCGTCCTGCAGCGGCTGCGGATGCCGGGCACCGAGCAGATCGAGGATCAGGAGATCTTGCGCCGCGTGTCGATCGAGCCCGGCTCGGCACGCTGCGTCGGCGACCTGCTGCTCGAGTCGCGCATCGCGCGCGTGCACGGACCGCTGCCCCTCGCCCGTCCCGATCCGACCGCGGGGGGAGGAGGCGCAGGCGGCCGCGTGATCCAATACGTCGCCTCGGCGCCGAACGGCGAGGACGGCGGGCCGCTCACCAACTACGACGTGATCGGCTCGGCGTCCGCCGGCACGGGCCTGTGGGCGCTGCAGGCGGAGGAGGGATTCGACCTGCTCTGCATCCCCGCGCTCGGGCGCGAGCAGGACGTGGGCCTCGCGACGCTCCTCGTCGCCGCGCGCTTCTGCCGCGAGCGCTACGCGATGCTGGTCGTCGATCCGCCGGCCGAGTGGGGCTCGGCGCAGCAGGCGCTCGAGGCGTTCCAGGCGTGGCCGTTTCGCAGCGAGAACGCCGTGATGTTCTTTCCGCGCGTCGTCGCGCTCGACCGGCTGCGCAACCGTCCGGAGACGTTCGGATCGGCCGCCGCCGCCGCGGGCATGCTCGCGCGGGAGGAGGAGTCGGTGCCGCTCTCGGCCCGCGCGCCGGGTCCGGAGCCGCTGCTGCGTCCGGGCCTGAAGCCCGCGGTCTACGTCGAGGACTCCGAGCGGGCGAAGCTCGCCCAGGCCGGCATCAACACGCTTCGATCCGTGCGCTCGAGCGAGGCGCCGGGGCCGCTCGCCTGCACGCTCGCGGGCGCCGGCGCCGGCGCGCCCGAGTGGCGGCACCTGCGGGCCCGACGGCTCGCGCTGTTCGTCGTCTCGAGCATCGAGCGTAGCGCGCGCACGCTCCTCGCCGCCCCGAGCGAGCCGCGGGTGTGGGCGCAGGCGCAGGCGCAGGTGGAGCGGTTCCTCGAGCAGCTGAGCCGCGAGGGTGCCTTCGCCGGCAGCCGGCCCGAGGACAGCTACTTCGTGATCTGCGATGAGCGGGTCAATCGCCGCGAGAGCCTCGCGGAGGGCAAGACTCGCCTGCTCTTCGGCGTCGCGCTCTCGCGCCCCGCGGACTTTCGCGCGTGGCTCATCACCTACCAGGGCGGCGGCAGCCGCGCGCGGCCCGTCGCCGTGAATCGATTCCACACCGCCCGTGAGCGCGTCGACTGGGAGATCGAGACCGCCGTGCTCGGCGCGCTCATGGCGACGCGGTAGCCGCGGGGTGCCGCGGATCGTGCAGGTCGCTCGCCGACCAGCCGCCGCCGAGATCGCCGATCAGCGCGACCGCATCGATGAGACGGCTCTCCTCGACGCCGAGCGCGCTTTGCTCATCGCTCAGCTGCACCTCCTCGGCCGCCGCGACGGTCGTGTAATCGACCGTGCCGGCCTGGAATTCGGCTAGCGCGATCTGCGTTCCGCGCGCGGCGTCGCGCACGGCGACGTCGAGGGCCTGTGCCTGCTGCGCGAGGATGCGCAGCCCGGAGAGGTCGTTCTCCACGTCCTCGAGCGCGTTGAGCACCGTACTGCGATAGCTCGCGACTGCGCCCGCGTAGGCGGCCTTCGCCGCCTGCACTTGCGCATGCCGCTCGCCGAAGTCGAGCACCGTCTCGGCGCCGGTCGCGCCGATCGACCAGACCCGGTTCGCGGCGTGCAGCAGGCCCGCAAGCGGCGACTGCGACAGGCCGCCGTCCGCGGACAGCGAGAGCGTCGGGTAGTACGCCGCGACGGCGATCCCGATCGCGGCATTCTCGGCCGCCATCGTGCGCTCGGCGGCCGCGATGTCCGGCCGGCGCTCGAGCAAGGTCGAGGGCACGCCGACCGGAACGATCGGCAGCGTCGGCATGACCGCGCTGTGCGGGATGTCGAGGTCCTCGGGATTCTCGCCGACCAGCACCGCGATCGCGTGCGCGAGCTCGGCGCGGGCGACTCCAAGTCCGATGAGATCGGCCTGGGCCGTCTCGAGCGCGACCCGCGCGGTGATGACGGCGGAGGGCGGAGTCGCCGTGATGCCGGCGCCACCCTGCTGCTCCGTCACCCGCAGCGCATCCCGGTAGGCGGCGACCGTGCTTTCCTCGAGGTCGATCTCGGCGTCGGCGAGCCGCAGCTCGATGATCGTCGTCGCGAGCAGCGTCTGCTCGGAGAGCGTCGCGTTCGCGAGAATCGCCTCGTCGGCCTGAGCGGTCGCGGAGCTCTCCTCGATGAGGCGCCGCACCTCGCCCCACAGATCGGGCGACCAGCTCGCCGTGCCCTCGAGCGAGGCCGCGTTGACGGGCCGGGTCGAGCCGGCGCCGCCCGCCGAGCCGGCGAGCGCTCCTCCGGACCGAGTCGCCGTGGCCGTGACGCCGAGCGTCGGGAAGAGCTCGCTGCGCGCCACGCGCACTTCGGCGAGCGCCTCCTCGTAGCTCGCGTAGTCCTGCCGGACCGTCTCGTTCGCCACCGCCACCCTGGGCTCCAGCCGGTCGAGGAGCGGATCGTGAAAGGCGGTCCACCACTCGCCCTTCGGAGCCGTATCCGCCGGCGCGGCCGCCGTCCAGCCGGGGGATTCCTTGTACCGCGCGGGGACCGGCACGGCCGGGCGATGGTAATCCGGGCCGGCGAGGCAGCCGCTCAAGCAGGCGGCGAGCGCGGCGATCGAGCAGAGCTTCACGTGCCGAGTCCTCATGCGTTCGCACCCAAGTCGCCGCGCCGCGGCGAGCCCTCGATCGACCTGCGGAGCCTCACCCGCAAGCGGTCGAGATACAGATAGATCACCGGCGTCGTGTAGAGCGTGAACACCTGACTCAAGATGAGGCCGCCCATCACGGTCACGCCGAGCGGCTGGCGGAGCGAGGCCCCCTGGCCGATGCCGATCGCGAGCGGCAGCGCGCCGAGCACGGCGGCGGCCGTCGTCATCATGATCGGCCGCAAGCGCATCACCGCCGCGGCGTGAATCGCCTCGCGTGCCTCGATGTGCTGCTCGCGCTGCAGGTGGATGGCGAGGTCGATCATCATGATGGCGTTTTTCTTCACGATGCCGATGAGGAGGATCACGCCGATGAGGGCGATCACGGAGAACGGCGTGCCGAAGATGAGCAGTGCGAGGGTCGCGCCGATGCCCGCGGAGGGCAGAGTCGAGAGGATCGTGACCGGGTGCACCGTGTTCTCGTAGAGGATGCCGAGCACAATATAGACGGCCACGAGCGCGGCGAGGATCAAGAGCGGCATCGCGGCCATCGACTCCTCGTACACCTCACCCGCGCCCGCGAAGCTCCCGCGGATCGAGGCGGGCATGCCGAGATCGCGAATCGCCCGGTCGATCGTCGCGGACGCCCCGCTCAAGGATCCCCCGGGCGGCAGGTTGAAGGAGATCGTCGCGGCGACGAGCCCGCTCTGGTGGTTCACCTGCGTCGCCGTGTGGTCGCTCACGTACGAGGCGAGCGCCGGCAGCGGCACGAGGGTCTCGGCGGCCGTGCTGTCCGCGCTGCCGGTCGAGCTTCCGCCCTTGCTGTTCGCGATGCTGTTGGTGACCGAGTTCGCCTCCGCGCTCGCGTTGAGCGAGCTCACGCCGGCGGCAGAGCCTGCCGCGCCCCCGGCGGCGCTGAACCCGGTGACCGGAGCGATGGTCTCGCTCGGCGCCTGCGTCTGCTGCGTGCCGGTCGGATTGCCGGCCGCCGTGCTGAAGTTCATCCGGTCGAGCATCCCGGGGTACTGCCAGTACCGCGGCGCGACCTCCATCACGACGAAGTACTGGTTGTACGGGTTGAAGACGGTGGACACGGCGCGCTGGCCGAACGCATCGTAGAGCACGTTGTCGATCTGATTCGGCTGAAAGCCGTAGCGCTGCGCGGTGTCGCGGCTGATGTTGACGTAGACCTCGAGCCCGTTCTGCTGCAGGTCCGTATTGAGGTCCGCGAGCCGGCCGCGCGGCTTGCCGAGCGCCTGGACGAGCCTCGCCGTCCACCTGTAGAGCGCGGCCGTGTCATCGCTCGTGAGCGTGTACTGGTATTCCGCGGCGGACTGGCGCCCGCCGATGTGCAGGTCCTGGACCGCCTGCAGGATGAGCCGCGCGCCGGAGACCTGGCTGAGCCGCGGGCGCAGGCGCTGGACCACCGCGTCGGCCGAGAGCCGCCGCTCGGCGAGGGGCTTGAGCTCGACGTAGACGTTCGCGGTGTTCAGGGCGCGCCCGCCGGTGAAGCCGATCACGGAGGCGACCGCAGGATCGGTCTGCACGATGTACTGCAGCTGCCGCAGCTTCTGCTGCATCGCCGGGAAGGAGATGCTCTGGTCGGCGATGATCTGGCCGAGCAGCAGTCCGTTGTCCTGCTCGGGGAAGAACGTGGTCGGCACCCGCTCGAAGAGCAACACATTGAGCGCGATGAGCCCGATCAGCGTGAGGCCCACGGCGAGCGCGTGATCGAGCACCAAGCCGAGCGAGCGCGAGTAGGCGTCCTTGAAGCGCGCGAATCGCTCCTCGGCCCACGCCGCCCACCGCGCCCTCGAGGCTCCCGCGCCGCGGCGGGCGAGCAGATGCGCGCACATGGTCGGCGTGAGGGTGAGCGAGATCACGAGCGAGAGGAGGATCGCGATCGAGAGCGTCACCGCGAACTCGTGGAACAGCAGTCCGACGATGCCCGGCATCAGCAGGATCGGGATGAAGACCGCGATCAGCGACAGGCTCATCGAGATCACGGTGAAGGTGACCTCGGCGCTGCCGCGCAGGGCGGCCTGCAGGGGCTCCTCGCCGGCCTCGAGGTGCCGCACGACGTTCTCGAGCACCACGACGGCGTCGTCCACGACGAATCCGGTGGCGATGGTGAGCGCCATCAGCGAGAGGTTGTCGAGGCTGTAGCCGAGCAGGTACATCGGCCCGAACGTGCCGAGAATGACGAGCGGCAGGACCACCGCCGGGATGAGCGTGGCGCGCGGCGACCGCAGGAACACGAAGACCACCGCGACGACGAGCAGCACGGCGATGGCGAGCGTGCGCTCGGTATCGGCCACCGCCGCGGTGACCGACTGCGAGCGGTCGAGCGCGACGTGGACCTGGATGCTCGGCGGCAGGGTCGCCTCCACCGCGGGGAGCACCCGCTTGATCTCGGCGACGGTCTTGATGATGTTGGCGCCCGGCAGAGGAAAGACGATCACGCCCACCGTCGGGATGTCGTTGAAGAACCCGGCGTTGCGGAGGTTCTCGTTCGAGTCCTCCACGTCGGCGACATCGCGCAGGAGCACCGCCGCGCCATTGCGGTACGCGATGACGAGATCGCGATAGTCGGCCGCGCGGCTCGCCTGGTCGTTCGAGAGCACCTCGTAGCGCAGGTCCCCCTGATCGAGGTAGCCCTTGGCGCTGTCCGCGTTGGCTGCGGCGACCGCGGCGCGCACGTCCTCGAGCCCGACGCCGTAGCTCGAGAGCTTGTCGGGCTGCAGCTCGATGCGCACCGAGGGCAGCGCGCTGCCGCTCAAGGTGATCTCGCCCACGCCGTTGATCTGCGAGAGCTGCTGCTCGATGACCGTGTCGGCCGAATCGTAGAGCTCCGCCCTGGTCAGAGTGCTCGAGGTCAGGGCGAGGATGAGGATCGGCGAGTCCGAGGGGTTGTACTCGCGATAGGTGGGGTTGTTGCGCAGCGTCGTCGGCAGGTCGGCGCGCGCGGCCTGGATCGCCGCCTCCACGTCGCGGGCGGCGCCGTTGATCTCGCGACTGAGGGCGAACTGGACGGTCACCATCGAGGAGCCGACGAAGTTGGTCGAGGTGAGCTCGTTCACTCCGGAGATCGTCGCGAGCCGCCGCTCGAGCGGCTCGGCGACCGTCGAGGCCATGATCTCGGGGCTCGCGCCCGCCATGCTCGCCTGCACCACGATGACCGGGTAGGTGACGTTCGGCAGCGGCGCGACCGGCATGCGGAAATACGCGAGCAGTCCGGAGAGCCCGATGGCGATCGCGAGCAGGGTGGTCGCGACCGGCCGCTTGATGAACAGCGCCGGGACGCTCACGCGGTGCTCTCCGCCGCGGGCGCCGGCGGCGACCGCTTGAGCCGCCGCGACAGCCGGTCGAACAGCAGATAGATCACCGGCGTCGTGAACAGGGTCAGCATCTGGCTCAAGGCAAGGCCGCCGATGATGGCGAGCCCGAGCGGCCGGCGCAGCTCCGAGCCGGTTCCGGTGCCGAGGAGGAGCGGCAGGGCACCGAGCATCGCGGCGAGCGTCGTCATCAGGATCGGCCGGAAGCGCAGGGTGGAGGCCTGAAAGATCGCCTCCTCGGGCGTCTTGCCGTGCTGGCGCTCGGCCTCGAGCGCGAAGTCCACGATCATGATCCCGTTCTTCTTGACGATGCCGATCAGCAGCACGATGCCGATGATGCCGATCACATCGAGGTCGCTGCCGGCGAGCATCAGCGCGAGCAGCGCACCGATGCCGGCGGAGGGCAGCGTCGAGAGAATCGTCACCGGATGGATGTAGCTCTCGTAGAGCACGCCGAGCACGATGTACACCGTGACGAGCGCGGCCATGAGCAGGAACACCTCGCTCGAGAGGGAATCCTCGAACGCCTGGGTCGCGCCCTGGAAGGAGGTCGTGATCGAGGGCGGCAGGCTCACCGCGCGCTCGGCCCGCTCGATCTCATCGACCGCGGCGCTGAGCGAGGCATCCGGCGCCAGGTTGAACGACACGGTGACGGCCGGGAACTGCGCGAGGTGGCTGATCACGAGCGGCGCGTGGGTGACCTCGATGTCGGCGATGCCGCTCAAGGGGACCTCGCCGCTGCTGCTCGTCTGCGACGGCACGTAGAGCGTGCCGAGCGCCGCGAGGCTCGCGAGGCTCGCGCGCTTCGCGACCAGGACCACCCGGTACTGATTGGACTGATTGAAGATGGTCGAGACGATGCGCTGGCCGAGCGCATCGTAGAGCGCGTTGTCGATGGTCGCCGGCGTGACGCCGTAGCGCGCGGCGAGCTGCCGATTGACCTCGACCTCGACGCTCAGGCCCTCGTTGTCGAGGTCGCTCGTCACGTCCGTGAGCGACTTGATCCGCTTCAGTCGCCCGATCAGCTCCGGGACGTACCGCTCGAAGTCCTCCTCGTTCGGACCCCTGAGCACGAACTGGTACTGGTTCGGCGACACCGTGGTGTCGAGCGTGAGGTCCTGCTCGGGCTGCAGGTACAGCTTGATCCCGGAGACGCCCGCCACCTCCCGTTGAATGCGCCGGGCGATCTCGGCCGCGGTGAGCGAGCGATCATCGTGCGCCGTGAGGTCGATCAGGAACCGCCCCTCGTTGAGCGTGGTGTTGGTGCCGTCGATGCCGATGTAGGAGGTGAGCGAGGTCACCTCCGGATCCTGGAGGATCGCCGCGGCGAGCGCCGTCTGGCGGGCGGCCATCGCCTGGTAGGACACGGAATTGTCGGCGATGCTGATCCCCTGGATCACGCCCACGTCCTGCACCGGGAACAGGCCCTTCGGGATCGTGAGGTAGAGGATCGCGGTCAGGACGACCGTCGCCGTCGCGACGGCGAGCGTCAGGCGCTGGTGCCGCAGCACCCACCGCAGCCCGCGCTCGTAGGAGCGCAGCGTGCGCTCGAAGAGCTCCTCGTTCACGCGCTCGAACCGGCTCGGGCGGCGCTCGGCCTTGCGCCGCAGGATGCGCGCACACATCATCGGCACGAGCGTGAGCGAGACGACGGCGGAGATCGCGATGGTGACGGCGAGCGTCACGGCGAACTCGCTGAAGAGCCGGCCGATCACTCCGGCCATGAACAGCAGCGGGATCAGCACCGCGATGAGCGAGATCGTGAGCGAGAGGATGGTGAACCCGATCTGGCCGGCCCCCTCGAGCGCCGCCTGCAGCGGGCTGCGGCCCTCCTCGAGGTAGCGCACGACGTTCTCGATCATCACGATCGAGTCGTCCACGACGAAGCCCGTCGCGATGATGAGCGCCATCAGCGAGAGGTTGTCGATCGAGTAGCCGAGCTGGTACATCACCGCGAGGGTCGCGATGAGGCAGATCGGCACGGAGATGCTCGGGATGACGGTCGCCGGCACGTTCCGCAGGAACACGAAGATCACGAGCACGACGAGCCCGATCGCGAGCAGCAGCTCGAACGCGGCATCCGACACCGATGCGCGGATCACCCCGGTGCTGTCCGAGACGATCTGCACTTGCATCGCCTGCGGCAGGCTCGCGAGCAGCTGCGGCAGCTGCTTCTTGATCGCATCCACCGTGGCGATGACGTTCGCCCCGGGCTGGCGCATCACGTTGAGCACGATCGCCGGCGTGCGGTCGTACCACGCGCCCTGCTCCACGTCCTGCGCGGCCTGGGAGACGGTGGCGACGTCACGCATGTACACCGGGGCGCCGTTCTGATAGGCGATCACGGTATCGAGGTAATCCTCGGGGTCCTCGATCTGGTCGTTGTCGTTGATCGTGTAATCGAGGTCCGGCCCGTCGAAATTGCCCTTCGGCTGGCTCACGTTGATGTTCGCGAGCAGCGTGCGCAGGTCATCGATGTTGAGCCCGTAGCCGGCGAGCTTGTGGGGGTCCACCTCGACGCGCACGGCCGGCACGTTGCCGCCGGAGGGCGTGACGAGCCCCACCCCGGGCACCTCGGAGATCTTCGCGGCGAGGCGGTTGTTCGCGATGTCCTCGAGCTGCGGGAGCGACATCGACCGGGACGTGACCGCGAGCGTGAGGATGGGCTGGTCGGCGGGATTCACCTTGGCGTAGATCGGCGGGGCGGGCAGGCCGGCCGGCAGCAGGCTGTTCGCCGCGTTGATGGCCTCCTGGACGTTCTGCTCGGCGACATCGAGATCGAGCGACAGATCGAACTGCAAGGTGATGACCGAGGCGCCGGCGGAGCTCGCCGAGGTCATCTGCGAGAGCCCGGAGATCTCCCCGAGCTGCACCTCGAGGGGCGCGGTCACGGTGGTCGCCATCACCTGGGGGCTCGCGCCGGGATAGAAGGTGAGCACCTGGATGGTCGGGTAGTCGATGTCCGGAAGCGAGGAGACCGGCAGGAATCGCGCGGCGACCGCACCGAGGAGCACGAGCGCGATCATGAGCAGCGAGGTCGCGACCGGCCTCAGGATGAACGGGCGGGAGAGGTTCATCGGGCGCGAGCGGCGGTCTGCGTCAGTCGGCCGCGGGCGGGCTCGCGCTGCGCTCAAGCTCGCCGGAGCTCGCCTTCCCTGCGGCGGGCGGCGGTGCCGGCGTCGCGCTCGGGTTCGCGATGCTGATCCTCGCGCCGTCGCTCAGCCGGTCGGTGCCGTCGATGACGACCGTATCCCCGACGGTGAGACCGGAGAGGACGGCCGTGTTCTTCCCGTCGCTCGGTCCCGGGGTGATCTTGCGCACGGATGCCGTGCCGCCGGCCGTCGCGAGATACACGTAGTCGCCCGGCTCGCCGCTCAGCACCGCGGAGGTCGGAATGAGCACGACCGGGCTCAGCGTATCGACGAGCAATCGGACGTTGACGAACTCGTTCGGGAACAGTGCCTCATCGGCGTTGGCAAAGCTCGCCCGCAGCGTCACCGTGCCGGTGCTCGCCGCCATCTGATTGCCGATCGCGTAGAGCGTGCCGGTCGCGAGCTGCCGCGAGTGATCGCTCGAGTACGCGCTGACCGGCAGCTTCGCGCCGGAATCAAACCGCTCGATGACCCTCGCGAGGTCGTTCTGGGCGACGGTGAACTCGACCGTCGTCGGCTTCATCGTCGTGATCACGACGATCCCGGGCGAGCTCGAGGCCGTCACGTAATTTCCCGGATCGACCAGGCGCAGGCCCACCCGGCCGGCGACCGGCGCGGTGATGTGGCAGTAGACCAGGTCGAGTCGGTACTGGGCTACGCTCGCCTGGTCGGCCCTCACCTGCGCCTCGTCCTGAGCGACCATGAACTGCTGATCGACCACGGTCTGCTCGGCGATCGCCTGCTTCGCGCGCAGCTGCTCGTAGCGGGCGAGGTCGGAGCGAGCCTGCCGCAGCACCGCCTGGTCCTTCAGCAGCTGCGCCTCGGCCTGCAGCAGGTCCACCTGGTAGGGGCGCGGATCGATCTGCGCGAGGAACTGCCCCTTCGTCACCTCCTCGCCCTCGTGGTAGCCGACCGCCGCGAGGTAGCCGCTCAGCTGCGGGAGCACCGTCACCGTCGCGATCGGCGTGACCGTGCCGAGCTCGGCGAGCGTTTCGGGCATCGCGCCGCTCACCGCCCGGGCGACCTGGACCGCCTGCGGCGCCTCGCTCGCCGCGGGGGGCTTGCGAGTGATGAGATGCACGAGCACGAGCGCGATCAGCGCCGCAGCGAGCGCGCCGAGGACCCACCGCGCGCGGCCATGCCGCGGACGCTCCTGTGCCGCCGTGTTGTCGATTGCGTTCATTGCAGCTCCGCGCGCGTCGGATCACAACGCGCGCCCGCAGGGGATGATAGACAAGATTGACAAAGTTTAATCCTGGCGATCGGTGTCGACCCAGAACGGCCAGCGACGTCGCATCGGGGAGATTATGATATCCGCCTCACCTCACTCGTCCGGGACTGCAAGCGCCTGATCCGCCCGCTCTCCGCAAGCCGACCCGCCGCGCGCGTCCCGCCCGCCTCGCCCTGAGCGACGCATGGCCTGGCTCGTGCGACGGATCCTCGCGCTGTGGGTGCGGTTCACCGTGCTGCCGGAGGACACCGCGCTGCGCCTGCACGAGCGGCGCAACCCCGTGTGCTACGTCCTCGAGCGCCGCAGCGTCACGGACCGGGCGGTGCTGCAGAGCGCCTGCGTACGCCTGAAGCTGCCCCGGCCGCGCAAGCGGCTCCTGCCCGCGGCGCGGGAGTTGCGCTCGCTCCTTTACCTGAGCCACCCGCGCGGAGTGTGGAACGCCCGCATCGACCGCCGCCCGCCGGCCGCGCTCGCGCAGATGGTCGGCCTGCTGCGCGGGCACCCCGAGCTCGACATCGACCTTGCGCCGGCCGCCGTCTACTGGGGCCGCGCGCCGCAGCGCGAAGCGTCCTGGATTCGGCTGCTGCTCGTCGAGGACTGGGCGCTCGCGAGCCGGATCCGCAAGTTCTTCCAGGTGCTGCTCAACGGCCGCGACACGCTCCTCGAGATCGACGAGGCGGTCTCGCTGCGCACCCTCTTGGGCGGCGAGGCCCCCCCGAACGTGCAGTGCCGGCGGGTCTTGCGCGCCCTGCAGGCCCGCTACCGCCGGCAGCGCGCCGCGCGCATCGGACCGGACCTCTCGCATCGCCGGACGATCGTCGCGGACGTGCTGCGCAGGCGCGCCGTGCGCGCCGCGGTCGCCCAGGAGGCGCGCGAGCGCAACCTCACGCGCCGCCAGGCCCTGCTCGCCGCGCGGCGCCTGACCGAGGAGATCGCCGCGAACTACTCGCCCGCCTTCGTGCGCTTCCTCGAGCGCGTGCTCACGCGGGTGTGGAACCGGGTGTACGACGGCGTCGCCTTTGAGCACGCCTCGACGCTCGAGCGGGTGGCCGACGGCAACGAGCTCATCTACGTGCCGTGCCACCGCAGTCACATGGACTACCTGCTCCTCTCCTATGCGATCTACCGGCAGGGGTTCGCGATCCCGCACATCGCGGCGGGCATCAACCTCGATCTGCCGGTGGTCGGGCGATTCCTGCGCCAGGGCGGGGCGTTCTTCATCCGCCGCAGCTTCCGCGGCAGCTCCCTCTACACCGTCGTGTTCACGAGCTACATGGCCGCCATGATGGCCCGCGGGCATTCGATCGAGTACTTCATCGAGGGCGGCCGCAGCCGCACCGGGCGGCTGCTGCAGCCGAAGACGGGCATGATCGCGATGACCGTGCGCAGCTTCCTGCGCCACCCGGCGCGGCCCGTCGTCTTTGTGCCCGTCTACTTCGGCTACGAGCGCATCGTCGAGGGCGAGGCCTACATCGGCGAGCTCTCCGGTCGGCCGAAGCAGAAGGAGAGCGTCCTCGGGCTGCTGCGCACCCTGCCGCGACTGCGGGAGCGCTTCGGACGAGTCCACGTCAACTTGGGCGAGCCGGTCTTCCTCGCCGAGGTGCTCGACCGCCACGACGCGGGATGGCGCGCGCCGGATGGGGAGGAGGGGCGGCAGCCCTGGGTGAGCGCCGCGGTCGATGAGCTCGCCGCGATCATCATGCGCCACATCAATGCCGCCGCCGCGGTGACGCCGATCAACCTCCTCGCGATCGCGCTGCTCGCCTCCCCGCGCCACATCCTCGCGGAGGCGGACCTGCTGCGCCACCTCGATCTGCACCGCTCGCTGCTGCGGGATTGCCCGTACAGCGCGCGCGTCACGGTGACCGCGCTCTCGAGCGCCGAGATCATCGCCTACGGGGAGTCGATGAAGGTGGTCGCCCGCCGCAAGCACCCGCTCGGCGACCTCGTGCAGATGAGCGAGGCGGCGGCGGTGCTCGCGGCGTACTACCGCAACAACGTCCTGCACCTCGTCGCGCTCCCCTCGCTCGTCGCGTGCGTGTTCCTCGCCAACGCGGCGATGCGAGCGGAGGACATCCACCGGCTGGCGCGGCGCATCTACCCGTACATCGCCTCCGAGCTGTTCCTCGCCTGGACGGAGCAGGAGCTGCCGGCGGCGATCGACGCGGTGCTCGCGGCGCTCGCGCGCCACCGGCTCATCGAGAGCGCGGGCGGCGGCGCCGAGTGGCGCCGCCCGCCGCCCACGTCGGCCGAGGCGATGCAGCTCTCGCTGCTCGCCCAGGCGACGCTGCAGACGATCGAGCGCTACTACCTCGCGATCTCGGTGCTCCTCAACGCCGGCAGCGGCGCGATCACCCAGTCGATGCTCGAGGAGCGCTGCCATCTGCTGGCGCAGCGGATGAGCCTCGTCTACGGCTTCGCCTCGCCGGAGTTCTTCGACCGGGCGCTGTTCGAGAACTTCATCGACCTGCTGCGCGCGCGCGGCGTCGTGCAGAGCCGCGGCTCCGGGGAGCTCGAGTTCGGCGAGGTGCTCGCCGCCGTCGCCGCGGATGCGCAGCTGGTCCTCAACGAGGAGATCCGGCACAGCATCCTGCAGGTGACCCACGCCTGATCCCCCTTGACAACGGAACGGGCCCCGGAGCGATGCTTTGCGGTCCGCCTCATCCGGAGCCGCCCCATGCTGGACCTGTACCACGCCGAGCCCGCCGCCAACTCCTTGAAGACCCTCATCGCCATCAAGGAGAAGGCCGTCCCCTTCACGAGCCACTTCATCAACCTGCACCAGTTCGAGCAGCACGAGCCCGCCTTCGTCCGGGTCAACCCGAACGGCCAGGTGCCCGCGCTCGTTCACGACGGCAAGGTGATCACCGAGTCGACCGTCATCAACGAGTACCTCGACGAGGCGTTCGAGGGCCCCGCGCTGCGGCCGGCGGATCCTTACTGGCGGGCGCGGATGCGCATCTGGACGAAGTTCGTGGACGAGTACTTCTGCCCGGCGCTGAGCTTCATCGCCTGGCACCACATGATCCGCAACATCACCGATCGGCTCACCGCGGAGGAGCTCGAGGCGAAGATCGCGCGCATCCCCTTGAAGGAGCAGCAGGACAAGTGGCGCACGTCCGCGAGGCAGGGCTACACCCGCGAGCAGCTCGATGATTGGGCCCGCCAGGTGCGCACCTCGATCGCGCGCATGGAGAGCCAGCTCGGGCAGACCGCCTGGCTCGCGGGCGGGGCGTTCTCGCTCGCCGATGTCAGCTGCTTCGCGATGGCGGCGGGCATGCCGCGCATGTCGCCGAACCTCGTGAACGCGCAGGACACCCCGAAGCTCATGGCCTGGCACGAGAGGATGTCGGCGCGGGCGGGCGTGCAAGCGGCGCTCGCGATGCCGAATCCGGTGCGCGAGACGATGGAGGCGGGACGGAGCAAAATGGCGTCGGTCCTCTCCTGAGGGGTTGCCCGGCCGGGCGGTGAGCGGGAAGGGGAGCGGGCGAGTGATCGCGGAGCCGACCGAGGCTCGCGACGGCGAGCGCTCGAGCGCGGAGGCGGCGCGCGAGACGTGGCCCGCGCCGCGCGCGGCGTGGTACACGCTCTTCGTCCTCGCGCTCACGGTGATGTTCGCGCAGCTCGACCTCGGCATCCTCTCGTTGCTCGTCGAGCCGATCAAGCGCGACCTCGCGCTCTCCGACACCTCGATGAGCCTGTTGCTCGGCCCGGCCTTCGCGCTCTTCTACACGTTCATCGGCATCCCCGTCGCGCGCTACGTCGACCGCAATCGCCGCACGATCATCCTCTCGATCGGGCTTGCCGTGTGGAGCCTCGCGACGGCCTGCTGCGGGATCGCACAGGGGTTCTGGCAGCTGTTCATGAGCCGCGTCATGGTGGGCGCCGGCGAGGCGGTCAACGGTCCGGCGACGTTCTCCTTGATCGCCGATTCCTTCCCGAAAGAGCGCTTGCCGCGCGCGATCGCCGTCATGCAGCTCGGGGTGGTCGCCGGCAGCGGCCTCTCGCTGCTGCTCGGCGGATTCGTGATCCACCTGCTGCTCGGCCTGCCGCCGGTCGCGCTCGGCGCGCGCATCGTCGTGCACAGCTGGCAGCTGGTGTTCATCGCCGTCGGCCTGCCCGGGCTCGCGGTCGCGCTGCTCATGGCGACCACCGTGCGCGAGCCGCAGCGCCGGGGCTTGGGCGCGCTCGGGCGGCGCAACCTCTCGCTGCTCTCCGTCGTCCAGTACCTCGCGCGCAACTGGCCGATCTTCGCTCCGATGTTCCTCGGGCTCACGCTCGGTGCGCTCGCGCTCGGCACGCAGGCGTGGCTGCCCGCCTTCTATCAGCGCACGTACGGCTGGCAGCCGGCACGCATCGGCATGGTCCTCGGCCTGGTGCAGCTCATCGCGATGCCCGTCGGGCTGCTCCTCGGAGTGCGCCTGGTCGAGCGGTTCGACCGGCAGCGGCGCGCGGACGCGCCGCTGCGCGTCGTCATCGTCTCGAGGCTGATCGGCGTGCCCGCCCAGGTCGCCCTGCCTCTGATGCCCGACCCGTGGCTCGCCGTGCTCTGCGCGGCCATCGCGGCGGCGACCGTCGGGTTCGGCGGGGCATCGCAGAACGCCGCGCTGCAGATCGTCACGCCGAACCAGATGCGGGGCCAGGTGACGGCGCTGTACCTGTTCATCTTCAACGTGATCGGCATGGGCCTCGGACCGACGGTCGCCGCGCTGCTCACCGATCAGGTGTTCCGCGCCGAGAGCGAGCTGCGCTACGCGCTGCTCGCCATGCAGGCCGTCGTCGGCCCGGTCTCCCTGGTCATCATCTGGCTCGGCGTGCGGCCGTACGTCCGCGAGGTGGCGCGCTTGAAGAGCCTCAACGCAATCTAGCCCGGGCCGTGCCCGGGCGCGCGCGGCCCGGCCGAGGCGGGCGGCATCGAGCGAAGGAGCCGACTCATGGAGCAGGTGGAAGGCAAGGTGGCATTCATCACCGGTGGGGCGAGCGGCATCGGGCTCGGAATGGCCAAGGTGTTCGCCCGCGCGGGCATGCAGGTCGTGATCGCCGACGTGCGCCAGGATCACATCGATCAGGCCGTCGAGCACTTCCGGCAGCTCGCGGCCTGCGGCCTCGGGGCGCAGGCACGGGTGCATCCGCTGCGCCTCGATGTGACGGATCGCGCGGCCTACGCCCGCGCGGCGGACGAGGCGCAGCGCGTGTTCGGGCCGGTGCAGGTCCTCTGCAACAACGCCGGGATCGGCATCACCGGGGAGATGAAGCGCGCGAGCTACGACGACTGGGACTGGATCATCGACGTGAACCTCAAGGGAGTGGTGAACGGGGTGCAGACGTTCCTGCCCCGCATGCTCGCGCACGGCGGGGGCGGCCACATCGTCAACACCGCCTCGATGGCGGGCCTGCTCACCTATGCGACGGCGGGGCTTTACATCACGACGAAGTTCGCGGTCGTCGGCCTCTCGGAGGCGCTGCGCTCCGAGCTCGCGCGCGACGGCATCGGCGTGTCGGCCTTCTGCCCCGGCGGGGTGCGCACCCAGATCCGTGAGTTCGAGAAGACCCGGCCCGAGCGCTACGGCCGCAGCGGCTACGCGGGCGCCCCGCCCGTGCGGCCGCCGCCCGCGAGCGAGGTCCTCGAGGCGCTGCGGGAGTTCTCGGCCGACCCGGTCGAGGTGGGCGAGATCGTGCTGCGCGGCATCCGCCGCAACGACCTGTACATCTTCACGCAGCCGGAGTTCCGCGACGGCCTGCGCGAGCGCTTCGATGCCATCCTGGCGACGCTCGGCGAGCCGGACCCGGTGCGCGCCGCGAGGCTGCGCCGGCTCGCGCCCCACCTCACCGGGGATCCGATCTACGCGGCGGAGGCGGGCAAGCATGCGTGAGGTGAGCGGGAGGGTCGCCTTCATCACCGGTGGGGCGAGCGGCATCGGACTCGGAATGGCCAAGGTGTTCGCGCGCGCAGGCATGAAGGTCGTGATCGCCGACCTGCTGCGCCGGCACCTCGAGGAGGCTGCCGCGCAGCTCGACGGCGCCGGCGTGCACTTGATCGAGCTCGACGTGGCCGACCGCGCCGCGATGGCGCGCGCGGCCGAGGAGACGCTGCGGGTCTTCGGCAAGGTGCACGTCCTGTGCAACAACGTCGGCGTGAGCCAGCGCAATCCGGTGGACGAGGCGACGTACGACGACTGGGACTACGTCGTCGGCGTGAACCTCGGCGGAACCATCAACGGCCTCGTGACCTTCCTGCCGAGGATCAAGGCGCACGGCGAGGGCGGACACATCGTCAACACCTCCTCCATGGCGGGGATGATTCCGGTGCCGGCGTTCGCCGGCATCTACGCCGCCACCAAGTTCGCGATCCGCGGGCTCACGGACTCGCTGCGCCTCGCGCTCGCGCCCCACAGGATCGGCGCCTCGGTGCTCTGTCCGGGGATGACGCGCACGCGCGCCATCACCGCGGGCGATCAGTACCGCGCCGCGCACACCGCCGGGACGCAGCCGAGCGAGTCGCGAGATCCGATCGGCCACGGCATGGACCCGCAGGAGGTGGGCGAGCGGGTCCTCGAGGCGATCCGGCGCAACGAGCCTTATGTCTTCCCGCACGGGGAGTTCAAGGAGGAGGTGCGCGAGCACTTCGAGGAGATGCTCGCCGCGTTTCCGGAAGCTCAGCGGGCCGATCCGCTGCGCCTCGAGGGGGAGCGGCGCCGCGCGGAGATGACGCGCAGGGCGAAAGCCCTCGCGAGCGCCATCGACGACTGAGCCGGCTCAACGCGGCTCGCCGTCCCAGCGCACGCGCCCGCGCAGCCGCTTGTTGCGGCCGTGGCGCGTCTTGCCCTCGAGGCGCCGCGCGCGCGCCGTGTGCGTCGGTCGCGTCGGCTTGCGAGCCCGAGGCTCGATGAGCGCGCGGCGCACGAGCTCGCTCAGGCGCTCGAGCGCCTCGGCGCGGTTGCGCTCCTGAGTGCGATGGTTGCGCGCCACGATGAGGATGGCCCCCTCATCGGTGAGGCGGCGCCCCGCGAGCGCGCGCAGGCGCTGCTTGACGCGCTCCTCGAGCGCTGCGGTCGCCGCGAGGTCGAAGCGCAGCTGCACCGCCGAGGCGACCTTGTTGACGTTCTGGCCGCCCGGCCCCGAGGCGCGCACAAAGGTGAGCGCGATGTCGCAGTCCGGAATGACGACGCTCGGCGGGATGGGAAGGGGCATCGGGGCGGGGGAACCCCGCTCAAGCGTTGAGGTCGGGGATGAGCTCGCTCTCGAGCCGCGTGATCTGATCCTTCAGCATGAGCTTGCGCTTCTTCAGGCGCTTCAGCTGCAGCTCGTCGGCATGCATGTCGAGCGTGAGCCGTGTGATGATCTCATCGAGATCGCGGTGCTCGATGCGCAGCTGGCGCAACTTCTCCATGTTGCGGAACAGCTGGCGATCGACATTGTCTTC
>JASHTK010000243.1 GCA_030040575.1 Gammaproteobacteria bacterium | reverse complement strand
CTGTTTTCTGACCTCACGTCCCCCGAGTCGACACTACCCGAGCACCGCGTGCCCCCACCGGTCGGACGGCCGCTCAGGGATTTCACGGCGGACCGGCGGCTCCTCGTGCTCTCCGCGATGGCCCTCCTCGTTGGTACGGGGGGCGCGGCCGCGGCGTGGACCCTGCTGCACCTCATTTATCTTGTCACCAATCTCGCCTACCACGGCCGGCTGAGCGGCGCGAATGTGGACCCGGGCGGCAGCCCGCTCGGCCTCGCCGCCGCGCTGGTCCCGGTCGCCGGCTGCTTGGCGATCGGGCTCATGGCCCGGTACGGCTCGGAGCGCATCCGCGGCCACGGCATCCCGGAGGCGCTCGAGGCCATCCTCATCGGACGCAGCCGCATCGATGCGAAGGTCGCGGTGCTGAAGCCGCTCTCCTCGGCCATCTCGATCGGCACCGGCGGGCCGTTCGGCGCGGAGGGCCCGATCATCATGACGGGCGGCGCGCTCGGCTCGCTCTTCGGCCAGCTGTTCGATCTGTCGCCGGCGGAGCGCAAGACGCTGCTCGTCGCGGGCGCCGCGGCAGGCATGAGCGCGACGTTCGGCACGCCGGTCGCGGCGATCCTACTCGCCGTCGAGCTGCTGCTGTTCGAGTGGAAGCCTCGCAGCTTCGTGCCCGTCGCCGTCGCCTCCCTCGTCGCGGCCCTCTGGCGGCCCGCGCTGCTCGGCCCCGGCCCGCTCTTTGCGATGGCCGCGAGCCCCTCGGTGGGGCTCCTCGGGCTGCTCCTCGGCGCCGCGCTCGGCATCGTCGGCGGCCTTGCCTCCGGCGCGCTCACCCAGATGGTCTATCGATGCGAGGACGGGTTCCAGCGCCTGCCGATCCACTGGATGTGGTGGCCGATGCTGGGCGGCCTCGTGATCGGTGTGGGCGGGTTGATCGAGCCGCGCGCGCTCGGCGTCGGCTACGACAACATCGCGGCGCTGCTCACGGGCGAGATGAGCGATTCGATGGCGCTGCGCCTGCTGCTCGTCAAGGCGGTCATCTGGGCGGTCGCGCTCGGCTCCGGCACCTCGGGCGGCGTGCTTGCGCCGCTACTCATCTTAGGCGGGGTGGTGGGGCGGCTCCTCGGCGGCCTCTTCCCCGTGGGGGATACGCCGTTCTGGGCGCTGCTCGGCATGGCCGCGGTCATGGCCGGCACGATGCGTGCGCCACTCACCGGGCTCGTCTTTGCCCTCGAGCTCACCCACGACTTCAACGCGATGGTGCCGCTCGCGATCGCCTCGACGGCGGCGTACGCGACGACCGTGCTGCTCCTCAAGCGCTCGATCCTCACCGAGAAGATCGCCCGCCGCGGCCATCACGTGACGCGCGAGTACAGCGTCGATCCGTTCGAGCTGATGCGGGTGCAGGACATCATGGCGAGGCCCGTCGAGACGCTTCCGGCGCGGATGCCGCTCGCCGAGGTCGTCGGGTTCTTCACCGAGCCGAGCGGTCCGCGGCGGCACAAGAGCTATCCCGTCGTCGATGACTGCGGACGGCTGGTCGGCATGGTCTCGCGCGCCGATGCGCTCCGCTGGCTGGTCGAAGGGCGCCCCGACCCGGGGACCCTCGGCGAGCACCTGCGCGGGCGGGATCTCCTCGTCGGCTATGAGGACGAGCCCGTCGGACGGCTGGCGGACCGGATGGCCGAGACCGGGGCGGGCCGTATTCCGATCCTGCGCCGCTCGGACTGCACGCTGATCGGCTTGGTCGCCCGGCGGGATATCCTGCGCGTGCGCGCCGCGGTGAGCCGCGAGGAGACCGACCGGGAGGCCCTGATCCGCATCGGGGCGTTCGGCCGCTCCTCCGGGCGGGGGAGGCGGGGTCGAGCGGGGACGCAAACCGCGTCCCCGCCCACATCGTCCTGCGGATGAGCGACCGGCGCGTGCGCCTCTAATGTCCGGTCTGCCGTGAGACGATGCTTCCCACAAGGTAAGCTAACGGCTCGCGGGCGCTCGAGTTAACCCTCCGGCGATTACATCGACGTAATGCGACGCAGGGCGGGGTCCGGCGACCCGCGCCGCGCTAGGTTTCGCATGAGGTCGGATCGAAAGCAGGACGATGCAAGTCATGGCGTTGACCCTCGATCCCCGGGGCCGTTGAGCAGCCCGCCCCGGTCGGCCGCAGCCCCCGCGACCGCGGCCGCACAGCGCTCCACCCGGCTCAGCACGCGGGCCGCAGGGACGGTGGGGCTCTACGTACTCTGCAGCCGCATCCTGGGGGTGCTCCGCGAGCAGGTGTTCGCCGCGCTCTTCGGGGGCGGGCGCCTGATGGACGCGTTCACCATCGCCTTTCGGATTCCGAACCTGCTGCGCGACCTCTTTGCCGAGGGCGCGCTCTCGACGGCGTTCGTCACGACCTTCAGCAAGATGGTCGTGCTCGAGGGCGATGAGGCGGCCTGGCGGCTCGCGAACAAGGTCGCGACCCTCGCGCTCATCGGCCTCAGCGCGATCTCGCTCCTCGGCGTCCTCTTTGCCCCGGCGCTGGTCGCCCTGCTCGCGCCGGGATTCGTCGGGGCGAAGGCCGCGCTCACCGTGACCCTCACCCGGATCATGTTTCCGTTCATCCTGCTCGTCTCGCTCGCGGCGCTCGCGATGGGGATGCTGAACGCGAAGCACGTGTTCGGCGTGCCGGCCATGGCCTCGAGCTTCTTCAACCTCGGGGTCATCATTGCGGGAGGCGCGCTCGGGTGGTGGCTCGATCCGACCTTCGGCCCGCGGGCGCTCGTCGGATTTGCGATTGCGACGCTGATCGGAGGCTGGCTGCAGCTCGCCGTGCAGCTGCCCTCGGTGCGGCGCGTCGGCTTCCACTTCCACCCGGACTTTCTCTGGCGCGACGAGGGCGTCAAGGCGATCCTGCGCCTGATGGGCCCGTCCGTGATCGCGGCGAGCACGACCCAGATCAACGTGCTCGTGAACTCGATCTTCGCCTCCGAGCTCGGTAATGGGCCGACCTTCTGGCTCGCAGCCGCCTTTCGCCTGATGCAGCTGCCGCTCGGCCTCTTCGGCGTCGCCCTGGGGACGGTCTCGCAGCCCCTCCTCGCGCGCCTCGCGGCGGCGGGTCACACGGTCTCGTTCCGCACCGAGCTCGCGCGCGGCATGCGCCTCGCGTTCCTCCTGACGATTCCCTCGAGCGTCGGCCTTGCGATGCTCGCCGAGCCGATCATCTCGGTCCTCTACCAGCATCGCAAGTTCAACGCCTTCGATGCCGCACAGGCCGCGAGCGACCTGCGGTACTACGCGCTCGGCCTGTGCGGCTACGCGGCGCTCAAGGTGCTCGTCAATGCGTTCTACGCGATCGACAAGCGCAAGACGCCGATGGTCGTGAGCTTCATCGCCGTCGCGCTCAACCTGCTGCTCAACTGGCTGTTCACGCTGCGGCTCGGCTGGGGCCACCGCGGGCTCGCCTTCTCGACGGCCTGCATCGCGACGACCAACTTTCTCATCCTGTACGCGCTCATGCGCGGGCACCTCGGACGGCTCGAGTCCCGCGCCATGCTGAGCCTGCTCGTGAGGCTCGCGGCGGCCTCCGCCGTGCTCGCGGGGATCTGCTGGGCGGGCGCGCATTTCCTGCTCGCCGGCTGGGCGACGCAGCGGTTCTGGCCGAAGCTCGGCTGGCTCGTCGCGGTGATCGCCGGCGGGGCGCTCGCCTTCTTCGGCTGCGCCTCGGCGCTCAGGATCGAGGAGGTGCGGGAGCTCACGAGCGCCATCAAGCGGCGGTGGCGCGGACCGCGCCCGGCCTAGCTCCACGGTGGCACGGCCGAGGGGAGGGGTGACCGGGCCTCGACCCCCCGCGGCGGCGGGAGGTGACAGCGCCTGCCGGCCGATGCGCCGGCGTCACCGTTCCGTGACCGCCCGGCGACCGACTTCGTAACGAGCTCGAGCCTAGACTGGCTCGTGTGAAACTCCAGCAGCTGCGCTTCCTCACGGCGGTCGTCCAGAACGAGCTCAACATCACGGCCGCCGCCGCCAAGCTGTGCGCGACGCAGCCGGCCGTGAGCAAGCAGCTGAAACTGCTCGAGGAAGAGCTCGGATTCAACATCTTCGTGCGCACCGGGCGGACTCTCACGAGCCTCACCCAGCCCGGGGAGCGGATCGTGACGCACGCGCTCAAGATCCTGCGCGAGGCGCAGAACATCAAGAGCGTCTCCGACGAGTTCAAGCACGCGGGCCGCGGCAGCCTCGCGATCGGCACGACCCATACCCAGGCGCGCTACACCCTGCCGCCCGTGATCAAGCAGTTCCGCTCGAAGTACCCGAGCGTGCAGTTCCACCTGCACCAGGGGACCTCCGAGCAGATCGCCGAGATGGCGAAGACCGATCGGATCGAGTTTGCCATCGCGACCGGATCGCAGGAGCTGTTCGCCAAGCACACTCTCCTGCCCTGGTACCAGTGGCACCGGCGCATCATCGTGCCGCGCAATCATCCGCTCGCGACCGTCCGGAGGCCCGCCCTGCGGCAGCTCGCCGAATTTCCGATCGTGACCTACGTGTTCAGCTTCACCGGCCCCTCATCGCTGCACGAGGCGTTCGCCAAGGGGGGCCTGCGCGCCAACGTGGCGCTCACGGCGCGAGATGCCGACGTGATCAAGACGTACGTGCGCCTCGGCCTTGGCATCGGCATCGTCGCGAGCGTCGCGATGGACGGGGAGGACGATGCCGACCTCGTCTCCCTCGAGGCCTCGCACCTGTTCCCCATCCACACGACCTGGGTCGGCTTCACGCGCGGGGGACTGCTCCGCAGCTACATGTACGACTTCATGCAGCTGCTCGCGCCACACCTGACGCGTCGGATCGTGGACCGGGCGGCGGCCTGCGAGACTCAGGCCGAGGTCGATGCGCTCTTCACCGGAATAGAGCTGCCCGTGCGGTAACGGGCGGAAGATCGAGCCCTCTCTCAGGCCGCCTCAGGCCTCGAAGCCTCAGGCGCCGCTCTGACTGCGAAAGGCTCCCGGCGACCGCCCGTCGCGCCAGTCCCGGCGCGGCCTCTGGGCGAGGTATCCCGGATGGGTATCGACCGGAGGCTCCTGCGGCTCGGGCAGATTCCGCAGCGTGCTCGCCCAGCGCACGAAATCGAGCGGGGAGGGCAGGTGCTCGAGTGTCTGGTACGCATAGGTCTTGCGGCGCTTGAGCGAGCCGTCGATCAGCATGACGAATCGCTGGTCCATCTGGGCGATGGCATCCCGCAGGCGGCGCGCGAGATCGTCCGGCGCATCGAAGTACCCGCCCGATCCATCCCGGAGCAGCACCGTGCGCGCATCGCCGGTGAGCTGGGTGATCCAGCCGCAATCGAGCGGCCGCCTCGGCCTGGCGAGCGCGAGCGGCCGGACGCACGCGCCTGCGAAGGCAGGCCGTGCGAGCGCGACCCACCGATCGAGCTCGAGTTCGGAGGGGATGAAGTCGTCGGGGTGTGAGAAGAGGATGGCCCAGTCGTCCTGCAGCCACTCACTCAGCGACAAGGACGTGCCGATCAGGTCGCCGCCGATGATCGGATGTCCCGTAAGCACCAGGGTCGCCATGCCGAACGAGCCTCCTTGGACCGGAGCGGGCTCGCGGCCGAGCCCGTCAGGGGAGCGAGTGTGGGCGGGCGGCGGTAGGATGTCAGTCGAAAGGCGGTTATGTCTCGGTGACAGTCGCCCGGGGGGCTTTCCGCTCAGAAGCTCTCCACCCACGGCCGCAGCTCGACCTCGGAGGTCCAGGCGCTGCGGTCCTGCCGCAGGACGTGCAGATACGTCCGCGCAATCGCATCGGGGTCGAGCAGGGAGTCGGGGGAGCCGGCCGGATCCGGCCGCGCGGCGCTGCGGATGCCGCCGTCGATGACGAAATGCGCGACGTGGATCCCGCGCGGGGCGAGCTCGCGGGCGAGGCTCTGCGCAAGGCCGCGCAGCGCGAATTTGCCCATCGCGAACGGCGCTGATTGCGCATAGCCCTTGATGCTCGCGGAAGCGCCCGTGAAGAGGATCGCGCCCCGGCCGTTCGGCAGCATCCGCCGGGCCGCCTGCTGCGCGACGAGAAACCCTCCGTACGCGGTCACCTCGAGCACGGAGCGCACGGCCGTCGCCTCGAGGTCCACGAAAGGTCCCCGCAAGCGGGCGCTGGCGTTGTAGACCACGACGTCGGGGGCGCCGAGCCGGCTCTCCACCCGCTCGAACGCGGCAGCGACGCTCGCGGGATCCTGCGCGTCGGTCGGGACGGGGAGCGCGCCCGTCTCGGCGGCGAGGGCGGCGAGCCGCTCCGCGCGGCGTGCGCCGAGCGCGACCTGCAATCCCTCGGCATGCAGGAGCCGAGCGAGCGAGGCGCTCAAGCCGCTGCCGGCACCGACGATGAACGCCGTTCGATAGGCGGAGAGGGTCATGGCAGGTCATTATCATCGCGGGGCGGTGCACCGGCAACGCGGCGCGCGCCGTTCAATGCCCGTCGGCTATGCAGGCCGAACGAAGTGTTGTTGGTGTTCCGCAGCCGGCACGGTATGGTAGTTGCGGGCGCCGGGGATGCGAATGAGCTGCGCTGATTGAACTTCCCCCTCGTTCGATTTTGCTCTCATTCGCGTCCCGGCGACCCACCACGCGCCGCGGGCGAATGGGCTCCCGGCGCCCACGGACCCGGTGAGCCATGCGACTGCCCTCGACGAGAACGCTCCGAGCCTTCCTGCTCGCCGCCCGGACTGGAAGCTTCAAGCACGCCGCGCATCAGCTGTGCCTGACGCCCTCGGCCGTGAGCTATCGGGTGAAGGCGCTCGAGGAGGCCGTCGGCGTGCAGCTCTTCCGGCGGGGCGTGCGCGAGGTGACCCTGACCGAGGCGGGGTGCACGTACTTCGGCGCGATCGACGCGCTGTTCAAGCACCTCGACACGGCAACCCGCGAGCTGCGCTCCCGCTACGGGCGCCGCTCGCTGCGGGTGCGCGTGGCGCCGTTCTTCGCGAGCGAGTTCCTGCTGCCGCGACTCGGCCGGCTCAGCGCCGATCATTCGGATCTCGATCTTCGGATCGACACCGACGGCTCGCGCACCGCCGGCTCAGGGGAGGCAGACGCCTCGATCGTGCTCGGCAGCGGACCGTGGTCGGACGTGCAGTCCCTGCGGCTGTGCGGGGAGAGCTACGTTCCGGCCTGCGCGCCGGCGCTCGTCGTCCACCGCCCGATCCGCGCGGTGGACGAGCTCAACCGCCACACCCTGCTCGTGCACGCTGCGCGGGAGGACGCCTGGGAGCGCTGGGCGCACGCGGCGGGCTTCGAGGCGCCGCGCCCGCGCAAGCGCGTCTGCTTCGATACATTAAGCGAGCTTGCGCACGCGGCGGAGCAGGGCATCGGGGTGGGCTTGATTCCGATGCCGCTCGGGGTCGAGCGGCTCCGCGCGCGATCCCTCCTGCAGCTGTTCGACCACGCGCTCGAGACCCCCGAGAGCTACTTTCTCCTGCACAAGCGCGAGGCGGCGGCTCGCCCGCAGATCGCGGTGTTTCGGGCTTGGCTGCTGCGCGAGATCGGGAGCGTTGCGAGCGAGCGCCGCGCACCGCTCGGCGCGCGCGAGCCGAAGCAAGCCCTGCCCGGCGCGCGGACGCTGCCGACGACGCTTGCGGCAAGTTGAGCGAGATCGTGGCGGCGAGAGGGTCGCCGCGCGGTCGGATCAGCTCCGCTACAGATCGCGCTCCAGGGCGCGGTCGATCGCCGCGCGCGGCGTTCTGCCTTGGAGGTAGAAATCGCGCCACGACGGCCAGTCGATGTCGTCGAGCGCGATGTGACGCAGAATCTCCTGGAAATCCTGGCGCAGGAGCGCCAGGACTTCGCGCTGCCACTGTGTCCAGCTTTGCATGGCGAGGATCCTCCGTGCCCGGCCCCTCGGACCGGCGCCGCCCTCGGTTCGCGCGAAAAGTGTCACGCAACGCCGTCGCGCGAGCAAATGAAATCTGGCGATGACGCCATCGCGAGCGGCGCTGAGCGGCTCGGCGTAACCGAGCTTTGCAAAGGGTTGCCGAACGTACGCCCGCGCCGCTGCCGCGCCGAGGCTATTCGGAGCGCGCCGTGTTCTCGGCGTGTGCCGCAGGCGCAGGCGCAGGCGCGGCGATCTTGGTGAGCACCCCGCCTTCCTTCTCGTAGAGCTGGGCGCCGGCCGCGCCTGCGACGTGGAAGCCCTTGCTGAGGAGCAGTTGCGCCGCCCGGCCGGCGCGTCCGGCATGATTCGATACCGTGACGAGGACGCGGTCCCTCGGGATCCAGCGCAGGCTCTTGCCGAGGTCCTTGAGCTGGATGCTGAGGTACACGGGGAAACCGCCGATCGAGCTGATCTCATCGGGCCGGCGCACGTCGATGAGCAGCACCTTGTCGGGGTGAGCGAGCAGCCGGTCGAGCTCCGCGCGCGTGAGCACGTGCGCCTGCGGGCCGGAGCCGTGCCGGACGTGCACCGGGGGCGCGCCGCCCGCGGATTGCGCGAACACGATGGGCGAGAACGCAGTCGTTGCGGCGAGCGCGAGCACCAGGCTCTTGCGGATCTTCATGGTGGGTGTCTTCCCTTGTCGAGGAGGAGGAGGTTCAATCTCGGTCATCAAATTCGTCAATCGAGCTTTCCGCTGATCACGATGCCGTACCAGCGCGGAATGCCGGGCGTTACGCTGTTCCAGGTCCTGAGCGGGGCATAGTCCGTGTTGAGCAGATTCTTCACCTGCACGCTCACGTCGATCCGCTGGTCGCTGCGGGCGATGCCGACCGTGAGATCGGTGATCCCGTAGCCCGGGACCCAGGCGTACGCCGAGAGATTCGTGTCGGAGTTATAGCCTCCGGTGTAGTGATAGTTGGCGGTCGCGTGGAACACCTTGTCCCCGAGCACGGGCACCTGATAGGTCCCCGCGAGGTCGAAGCTCAACTTGGAGGCGAACGGCAAGGTGAAGCCGGTCACGTTCCGGAATGCGACCTTCTGATTGGCGTCTTCGGCGGGCTGCGCCGCGTTCGGGAAATCGGTGTAGTACGCGTCGGTGTACGCACCGGAGAGCTTGAACGAGAAGTTCTTGATGCCGTTGTACGCGGCGTCGACCTCGAGTCCCTTCGTCTCCGCGCGCGGCACGCTGCCGACGCCCTCCGAGTACTGCAGCGTGCCGTTGTTGAGCAGCGCCGTCGTGACGGGGTTGAAGAAGTACACCGTCTGCTGGAAGTCGTGGATGCGGTCGAGGAACAGGTCGCCATTGACGACCACCGTGCCCCCGGCGAGGCTCGACCGGGAGCCGAGCTCGTAGGAGTTGGAGGTCTCGGCCGGGACCAGGATCGAGATGCCGCCGTTCACCGTCGCGCCGGTGATCTGCGAGACCCCGGCCTTGGCGCCGTGCTCCCAGGTCAGGTAGGCCGTCTCGCTCGGATCGACCTTGTAGCTCAAGCTCACATCGCCGGTCGGCAGCGTGCCCTTGTAGGGTTGAGCCGCTGTCGCGGCGTACTGCACGCCGAGCTGCGCGAGCCGCACGGCCTTCGCCGCAGCGACCTGCGCCTGCTCGGCGCCCGTCAAGCTCTCGTAGGCCGCGCCCGGAACGCCGGTCGGCGCGACCCCGAAGTACTCGGAGGCGACCGCATCGGCGAGATTGAGCTGCGCCGTCGTGTTCCCGGCGAGGAGGGCGCCCGTCGTGGCGTTGCTCGCAAAGCCGCCGAGCTGCAGGTTGTTGATCGAGACGGGATTGAGCGCGGCACCGTAGCCGTAGTCGGCCGCCCCGTCGCTCTGGACCGTGTACCGATCCTCGCGGGTGAGGCGCAGGCCCGTCGTGAGCGTCAGGGGATCGGTCAAGTGCCAGTTGACGTGGCCGTACCACGCGGCGGACCGGTCGGTCGCGAGGGTGAGGGTGCCCTCGTAGAGCCGGTCGAGGGAGTCCTGCATCAGGAGCTCGCCCGCGGCATCCGAATCCAAGGTCGTGTACTGCGCGACGCTCGTGTACCACGCGCCGGCATCGGAGCCGTAGCGGGTTCGCGAGTGGGAATTGTCGGAGGTCTCGAGGTAATAGATCCCCGTCACGTAATCGGCGAAGTCCGCGATCTCCGAGGCGAGCCGCACCTCCTCGCTCACCTGGTGGTAGTAGGTGATGTAGCCGCCGTCGTCCGTGATGTCGAAGGGTGTGCCCTCGTCGTTCGCTGCGCTGAAGTACGAGTCCACGTAGCCCGTCACCGAGGAGAGCGTCGCCTTGCCGAGGTTCCACTGCAGCAACGACGTGTAGCCCTGCAATCCGGTGATGATCGCCCCGTTGTTGTCATCATCGACGGGATAGGCGAGGTAGTCCGCGTAGCTGTAGCTCGACTCCTGGGTGAACCAGCTCCGCGAGAGCAGGCCGACCGGCTGCAGGGCCTGGTTGACCGGAGCGCCGTTCGCGTAGAAGTCCGGCGTGGGCAGCTTGAAGGTGAGCCCGTTGATGTACTCCGAGCCGTTCGGCTGAATCTGGACGATGATGCGGGCGCTGAATCCGGAGAACGGAGTGAACAGCAGCTGCGCGCGGCCGGCGGTCACATCGATGCTGTCGTAGCTCGCGCGGCCGGCGAGCTCGTCGAACGCGTTGAGATAGGCGCCGTTCTCCTCGTCGCGGAAGAAGCTCACCCGAAAGGCGAGCAGATCGTCGATGAGCCCGCCGGCGGCGTCCGCCTCGGCCCGGACCGTGTCGTAATTGCCGAACGCGAGCGAGGCGTCCGCCTCGGGCGTAAAGCTCGGCAAATTGCTCGTGACCTCGATCTCCCCGATGCTGCTGTTCTTGCCGCCCTCGGTGCCCTGCGGTCCGCGCGTCACGTTGACGTTGTTGATGTCGAAGAAGGGCAGGCCGGTGATCAGCGGGTTATAGGCGTAGCTCACCCCGTCCACCATCGCTCCGACGCTCGGATCGATGATGTCGCTCGTGCCGGTCGTGATCCCGCGCATGGTCAGGGATCCGGTTCGCGGGTTGCCGAAGTCGAACGACGCATTGCCGATTCGCTGCAGCACGTCGGTGATGTCGACCGCCCCCGTCTGCTCGAGCTCGGCGCCGCTCACGACGGAGATCGACGTGGGGATGTCGTGCAACGCCACCATGTCGGTCTGGGTGAGCTGGCTCTTGATGGCGGATGCCGAGACCTTGACCTCCTGTAGTGCCGTCCCGCCGCCATCGGGGTCGCTCGCATCCGCCACCTGCGACGGAGCAGCGTCTGAGGACGCGGGATCCGTTGCAGTAGATGGCGAGGCGCTCGCGGCAGCAGAGGATGCGGCGTCGGTTGCAGCAGTCGCCGCAGCGCTCGATGTGGCGTCCGCTGCGTGCGAAAGGCCGGCCGCCGCGCCCATCACGCTCACGAGGCACAGCGCGGTGGCGAGCGCACTGCGCGAGCTGCACGCAGCGCGAGGGCGGGGCGCGCTCAACGATGGAAACTCGCTCGGCAACGGCCGCTCGGCCCGCACCGGACTCCCCGCATCACTCAGACTGATCATGAATCGCGCCACTCCCTCACACGGGCTTCAAATACCAAGGCAGAAGCGCCACGGTGCAAGATCCGCACCAGCGCGGGCATGCGGGCGTGCGGCCGGGAGGAGCCGCGGTGCCGGATGCCGTGGAGGGAGCGAGGATTTTCCGAGCGCCGCGGTGCAGGCCGCGCCGCCGCGCGTGACCCCCCGGCCGCGTCGGCGGCGGGCGCGACGATCGGTCGAGCTGCTGCGAATGCAGCAGCGCTCGCCTTTAACTGTTTGAAAGGCAGCAGCCGGGAGCGGGCTGCGCGACCACCGAGTGCGCGCCGCGCCGCCCCGCGCGCGAGCGCAGGCCGGAAATGCCTCGATGGATCAGGGACGTAGGAAGCGTTTCGGGGCGGGGTGCCGGTGCGGCGCCGACGGCGCACGCGAGGGCCGATTCTGGCCCCGCACTTGCAATGCGAAGGGGGAGCACGGCGCTCAGGTGCTTGCGATTGAGCGAGGGCGCCGCGCTCGACCCATTTATTCCCTCGGAGCGCTCACCCATGTCATGGCTCAACCGTCTTCCACGATCCCCGAGCGGCCTCGCTCGAGCGGCCGCAGGGCTCGCACCGGTGCTCATCGGCGCCGCGCTTCTCGGCGGATCCGCTCCCGCGCGGGCGCATCATGCGTTCGCCGCCGAGTACGATGCCGAGCAGCCCTTCGACCTCAGCGGCGTCGTGATCAAGGCACGGTGGGTCAACCCGCACAGCTGGCTCTATGTCGCCGTCCCGGCGACCGACGGCACCGTGACCCAGTGGGGCTTTGAGTTCGGAGCGCCCAATGTGCTCGCGCGCAAGGGCCTCACCAAGGCGGACCTGCAGCCGGGCACGCGCGTGCACGTGCGCGGGTACCGCTCCAAGAACGGCGGGCACTGGGGCTACTCGGTCACGTTGACGCTCGGGGACGGCCGTACGTTCCAGACCGGTGGAGCGCAAGATAGCCCGCCGCCGCCGAAGGCAGGCTCGGGTGCGGCCGCCGGGACCTCCGGCGCCGCGCAAGGGTAGTCGCCCATGACTCGCGCAAGCCTCGCTGCCGCCCTCGTGAGCGGATTGCTCGCCGCGGCAATCGCTCCTGCCGTCACGTTGGCCGCGGACGCCGGACCGATTCCGCGCCTGGCGAACGGCAGGCCGGATTTCTCGGGGATCTGGGAGACCCTCAGCAACGCGGATGAGGACCTCGAGCCGCACTCGGCCCGCGACGATGCGGCACCGAGCGCCGGGGTCGTGGTGGGCAACGTCATCCCGTATCTGCCGAAGGCCCTCGAGCAGAAAGCGCGCAACTTTTCGGCGCGCGCGACGGACGATCCGCGCCTGAAGTGCTGGACCCTCGGCACGCCGCGCGACATCTACTACCCCGAGCCGTTCCAGATCTTCGAGCGCCCGCAGGACCTCACCCTCGTGTTTGAGTTCGGCAACACGGTCCGCGACATCCACACCGACGGCACGCTGCACCCCGTGGACACGGACAACGAGTTCTGGCTCGGCGATTCGCGCGGCCACTGGGAGGGGGACACGCTCGTCGTGGACGTGAGGGACTTCAACGACGAGACCTGGCTCGACCGTGCCGGCGACTTCCACACCGAGGCGCTGCACGTGATCGAGCGGTGGACGCTGCTCGATGCGAACACCCTCGACTACCGCGCGACCTTGAGCGATCCGAACGTGTTCAGCCGGCCTTGGACTCTCGAGGTGCTGCTCTACCGCCGTCGCGAGAAGAACTTCCACCTGATCGAGAACTACTGCTTCACGCTCGATTACGACCAGTACTACCCCTACCCCGCCCGGTGACGACCATGACTACTCGATCGCGTGCACTCCTCACCTCGATCCTCCTCGGGCTCGGCCTTGCCGCGGCACTCGCGCCGGTCGCCGGGCGAGCGCAGACCGCGCCGGCGACCCCCTCCGGCGCCGCCTCGCCGCCCGCGTCCTCCGAGGCCGCGAATCCTCCGGCCGCGGCAGTCCGGGGTCCGCGGCGCGAGAAGACCGTGCGGGTCATCCTCTCCGGTCCGTGGACCGGGAAGCGCCTCGCCGACGGACAACCGGACATCGAGGGCGATTGGTCGAACACCATCGCGAACCAGGACAACTTCACCGACCCGCAGGGGGGAATCCCCGGCGACCCGCAGGCCCGCAACCGGCGCCTCGGACCGCGCAGCACGCGCGCCCCGAGCCGGGTGAGCGATCCGCCCGACGGGCAGCTCCCGTACCGGCCGTGGGCCCGCGCCTTGCAGCAGGAGTTCCTCGCGTACTTCTTCAACCCGATCAAGCCGCAGTACATCGAGCCGTTCGCTCGCTGCGCGCCCGGGGGAATCCCCAAGTCCTTTTACTGGCACGGCTTCGAGATCCGCCAGTATCCGGGCTACGTGCTGTTCCTCTTCAACTCCGGGCACCGCATCGTCCAGCTCGACGACACGCCGCATCTACCGAAGAACATCAAGCTCTGGATGGGCGACTCCCGCGGGCACTGGGAGGGCAACACGCTGATCGTGGACGTGGACAATCTCAACTCGAAGGCACGCTTCGGGCGCACCGGCGACTTTGCGAGCGAGAACGTGCATGTCGTCGAGCGGTACATCTTCTCGCCGAACGGCAAGCGCTTCAACTACGTCGCGACGTTCACCGATCCGACGGTGTACACGCGTCCGTGGACCGCGACCGTGCCGATGCGCCGCTACACCGTCGCCGATCAGCCGAATGGGTGGGATTACGAGGTGCTGCCGGCGAACGATCCCGGCGGGCCGCCGATCGCCGATCATTACGAGCGGATGTGCGTCGAGAACAACGGCGGCTTCGGTCAAGTCGCAGTATCCCGCGCCGAGCACTGAGGCCCGGGCACCGAGGCACGGGGCGCTCGAGCGAAGATGTCGGTGCTCACCGAGCTCGCGGAGCGGCTGCAGGACTCTCAGATCGGCGATGCGATCGCCGAGTCCCGCTACCTCTTTCCGATCTTCGAAGGCACGCATCTGCTGTCTTTGTCGTTCTCGGTCGGATTGATCATCCTCACCGACTTGCGCCTGATGGGCCTGATTCTGCGCCACGTTCCGGTCACGGAAGTCCTGCGCCAGCTGCGTCCCTATGCCCTCGGAGGCTTCGTGGTGGTCTTCCTCTCCGGAGGACTCGTGTTCTGGTCGGAGGCCGCGACCGTCATGGCAAGCCCCCTGTGGACGATCAAGATGGTGCTGGTCGCACTCGGCGGCCTGAACGCGCTTTACTTTGAGCTCGTGATCGCCAAGCGCGCGGACCTGGACGGCAATCCGGAGGTGCTGCCGCGCAGCGTCAAGTGTGCGGGGCTCGCATCGATGTCGATCTGGATGCTCGTCATCATCTGCGGGCGCTTGCTCGCCTACATTCCCCGCTGGGGCGGATGAGCCCGTGGGCGTCGCGCTCCGCGACATCGTCGTCCGCATTCAGCACACCGCGTTGTCGCACGCGGTGAGCGAGTCGAACCACCTCGTCATCGCCGGATTGCAGGTCCTGCACGTCTTTGGCTTCCTGCTGCTGCTCGCATCGCTCACCTTGATGAGCCTGCGGCTGCTCGGGCTCGTGCTCACCGAGCACACGGTGCCGCGCGTCGTGCGCGAGCCCGCGCGGCTCATGCGCGCTGGCCTCACGTTGGCCGTGACGAGCGGGGTGCTGATTTTCCTCAGCGGGCCGGAGCACTACTACGACAACGGCGCCTTTGACGTGAAGATGCTGCTGCTGCTCGCAGCGCTCACCGTGCAGGCGACGCTCTACCGGCGGGTCGCCGCCGCCGAGCATGCGAGTCCGATCCTCGCGAGGGCGACCGCAACCGTCTCGCTGCTGCTGTGGTTCGGGGTGGGGATTGCGGGCCGCGCAATCGGGTTCGTCTAGAGGTCATGCCGTGCCCACGTCGCCGAGCGCGGCCGCCGCGGCCTCACGACCGAGAAGGCCGAAGCGCTTGAGCTGCGCGCGCACCACGTTGCGGGAGATGCCGAGTCGCCGGGCGGTATGGACCTGATTGCCGCCGCAATGGCCAAAGGCGGTGCTGAGGAGCAGCCGCTCCACCCGCTCGTAGATCGCCTGCTCGCCGACATCGAGGAGGTCGCGTAGGCCCTGCTCGATCGTCGTGATGGCATTGTCCGCAACGCAATCGGCGGGGGGGCAATCGGCCTGCGCGCTCTGCGGTGAGGCGTCGGCGAAAGCGCCGAGGCGCAGATCGCCCGCCTCGAGGAGGCCGCCGCGGCTCATGATGAGGGCGACGCTCACGACGTTCTCGAGCTCCCGCACGTTTCCAGGCCATGAGTAGCGCGTCAGGGTCTGCGCGGCGGCGGGCGACAGCCCGGCACCCTCGATCCCGAGCCGCCGGGCCTGCATCTCGATGAAGTGCCGGGCGAGCGGCACGATGTCGCCCGGGCGCTCGCGCAGCGCGGGCAGCTGCACCGTCGCGACGTTCAGTCGATAGTACAGGTCGCGGCGGAATTGCCGCGCCCGCACGGCGGCCTCGAGGTCGACGTTGGTCGCCGCGACGATGCGCACATCGACGCGGATCGGCCTGCGCGCGCCGATTCTCACGACCTGCTTCTCCTGCAGCACGCGCAGCAGCTTCACCTGCAGGTAAAGGGGCATGTCGCCGATCTCATCGAGGAACAAGGTGCCGCCGTCGGCGGCCTCGAACCAGCCCGGGCGAGCGTGCTGCGCACCGGTGAAGGCGGCGGCCTCGTGGCCGAACAGCTCCGCCTCCGCGAGGCTCTCGCTGAAGGCGCCGCAGTTGACCGCGACGAACGGCCCGTGGGGCCGGCTGCGCTCGTGGATGTAGCGCGCCGCAAGCTCCTTGCCGGTCCCGGTCTCCCCGCTCAAGAGCACCGTCACGTCGGTGGGCGCGACTCGGTCGAGCAACGCCAGCACCGCGAGCGACCGCGGGTCGCTGAAGAGCGGTGGCTTCACCTTGGACGCTGCTCTGAGCTCCGCGGCGCCCGGAAACGCCAGTAGCCTCGAATCCGACTCCCTCATCATGACTCCACTCTCTGCGACCTGAGACTGCCGCTCGATACTCGACAGGCTAGGCGAGGGAGCAGGCGCCGTCGAATGGCGATTGTTCATGGCAGGTGACGATCGGCTATTTCACCCGATTGTCACCCCGCGAGAGTGAAGGAGAGGGGGGCTCGGCGGCAGGGCGGCGCGCCGAGCGGTTCGCATCCGCGGCGATTCGCGCGAGCGTGTCGGACACCTCCATGGCGGTCCTCATGAACTGCAGGAGTCGCTTGAGACCCCGGCTCGGGGGATGCTGCACGGTGGCGCCTACCGGTAGCGCTATGCCGCACGGGGCGCAAAGCGCGCGCAGCGGTAGTCGGCGGACAGATAGCGATCGTGAAGCCGGCACAGCCCGTCCCCGACCCGCACGGCGCCGTACGCCGATCCCATCACCTTGAGGCCTGCGATCTTTTCCTCCAGCAGCTGCGGTGCATTGAAAAAGTGGCGGCAGTCCGCGCAGCGCAGAGCCGCCGCCACCGGAGAAACGCGGACGCTCATTGGCCGAGCGCCGTCCAGAAGCTCGCGAAGACCTGCGTGGAGAGCACAAAGCCCAAGACGACGTTCACGACCACGCCCGCCGTGAACGCATAGAACGGCTTGGAGCCGGCCTTGGCGAAGTCCGCGAAGCGGGTGGTGAGTCCAATGCTGAAGAAGCAGAAGATGAACGCCCAGGTGCGCAGGTTCTTCACCGGCCCGACGAGCTTCGGCACGAGGCTCTTCGTGTAACTCGCGTAGTCATAGCCGTGGGCGATCGCCGTGACGACGAGCGAGGCGATGAGGAAGCCGATCACGAATTTCGGGAAGCGCCGCCAGACCTCGCCCGCGCCGGCGCGGCCTTCGATGCCGGTCGACTCCCAGCGCGTCGTCGCGACGATCGACAGGATGAGCGCCCAGATCCCGATCCAGATGTCGCGGCCGATCACCTTCATCAGCGTGTAAGCGTTGATGGCGGCGTCCGCGTGTCCGGGGATGCCGGCGACATGGCCGGCGTAGTCGCTGTAGGTCTGCGCGGCGGCAAGGCCTGCGGCGTCGGCGAACTCGGACGTTCCGATCCAGGCGCCCGCGACCCCGGTCGGCAGATGCAGCGCGCGGGAGGCGAGCGGTAACGCGAAGATGAAGACGATCGCCCAGAGGATCACGAGGGAGATCGCGATCGGTGCGTGCTCCTTCTTCGCCCCGACCGCCCCGGCGATGGCGATCGAGCCGGACACTCCACAAATGGCGCCGCCCGCGCCGAGGGTCGCCGCGAGCCGGCGATCAAGGCCGAGCCGCTTGCCGACGAAGAAGATCGTACCGAACGTCGCGAGCGAGACGATCGCGGCCTGCACGACGGCAACGGGACCGGCCCAGAGGATCAGCGTGAACGGCAGGGTGGCCCCGAGCAGCACGATGCCGGTCTTGATGTAGAACTCGACGCGGAAGCCGGACTCGAGCCAGCGCGGCAGCCGCGTGGTGTTGGCGATCGCAAGCCCAAGCACGAGCGCGACGAGCGGCGGCTCGAGGTTGTAGTGGTCCGCCTTGTCCCACTGACCGAGCGCGAAGATCGCGATGGAGCCGATGTAGATGAAGAGAAAGGAGGGGAGAAACTCGCTCAGCGGAATGCCGAGCGCGGCGACCGCGACGCCGAGAATCACCGCCCAGAGCAGGAAGAGCGCGAGGTATTGAACCGCATGGGCCGCGAGCTGTGCGCCGAGCTGCGGGAGCGCGTGCCACTTCGCGGGCGCGAGGGCGAGCCAGCCGATGCTGGAGCCCGAGGAGAAGAGGATCACGGCGGCGGCGAGGAGCCCGAGGCCGATCCAGATGGCCCACCAATCCTCCTTGCCGAGCAGCTCGGGCCGGCTCGGCGCCTGCTGGATCGAGGCGGTCGCGGGCGATGTGGTCGCGGACATAAGTGGCTCCCCTCGGTAGTCGTGGCTGGGCTCAGCGGTTCGGCGCGCCGCGGCGCGCTTTGCGCTCGGGGCAGGCACATGGTTCTTCGATCACCGTTCGCGTGTTCAAAATGTATGCGGCGCGCATTCGAAAGACAAGGCTGTTTGAATGATCGATTCGACTGAGCTTAGAGCCAAACGTCATGTTGCGGCTCCGCGCAGCGCGCTCAATCAAATTTCCGCTCGCGGAGGGAGCCGCGCCGCGGCGGTGACAATTCGGTATCAAATGCGCGCAGCGTCGCGCGCGCCTCTGTTTGAGACGTCAACACGCGCCGGGCGGCGTGTCCGCGATCACATCCGTGGATCCGTTATATTGGATGAAACCGCGGTGAAGCGGCCGCGGATTGAACGGATATCGGGCGATGGTTATGATGTTAGTCGATTGAGTTATGAGCCTCGATGACTGGAGAGCCGCCATGACGACCGCCGCCCGCATGCAAACCCCGATGTCCCCGATGAGCATGATGTCCGCCATGCCAATGCCCATGCCGATGTCGATGCCGGTGCCGATGATGGTGCCGATGGCGTGCCGCATGACCTGCTCGATGACCGAGAAGGGCATGAAGTGCGTGATGATGCCGGGGGAGGGCGGCACCCTGGAGATGATGAAGGACATGTGCGCCATGCTCGCGGGCATGATGAAGAGCGGCACGCCGTGCTCGCTCGCCTGCGCGGGGATGCCGATGATGAGCTGCTGCGGGATGGCGATGATGCCGGCGATGAGCTGCGAGATGGGCGCTCACGGCATGACCTGCATGATGACCCCGACCGGCATGATGAGCATGGACATGCTGAAGATGTGCTGCGAGACCATGACCCGCATGATGAGCTGCGGCATGCCGATGACGATGATGTGCGGTGCCGTGCCGGTGATGGTCTGCACTCACTGAGCCGGCAGGCTCAGTACGTCACGGACTGCGGATAGGCCATTACGAGGTAGGCGACCGCGGCGTCCGATCCGCGATTGCGGTAGCCATGCGGCACGTCGGCGGCGAAGTGGATGGCATCGCCCGCGGCGAGCGCATACGTAGCCGACGCGACCTCGATCTCCACCGTGCCGCTTGCGACCACGAGGTTCTCCGTCGTTCCGCTGCCGTGCGCGGCACTGCGATGGTTGCAGCCGGGTTGCAGCTTGAGCTCGTAGAATTCCGTCTTACGCGCGCCGCGAAAAGGGAAGAGCGCGCGTGAGGTAAACCGGCCGTCCGCCGAGCGCAGCACGTTTGCCTCGCTCAGCTTGAGGACCTGAAGGCTGTCGGCGCTCTCGCGCGTCAAGAAGACCGAGACGGGGAGCTCAAAGGCCTCGGCGATCCGCGCGAGCACGGTGACGGTCGGCACGCTGCGCCCGAGCTCGATCTGGTTCAGCATTCCGCGGCTCACGTGCGAGAGCCGCGAGAGCTGCTCGAGCGAGAGATCGGCTTGCTCGCGCAGGTGCTTCAGCCGTCCGCCGACGACCGCGCCGATTCCCGCATCGTGAGGTCGATGGGGTGGGCCTGGGTCCTTCGGCGGTGGCGCTTCGCCTTTCCTCGTGCCCGGCACCGGCGCGGCCTGCTTCATCGTCTCCCCGGGCCGACCCCCGTGAGGCTAGGGCCGGCGCTCGAAGCGCTCGGCGGCGAATCCGCGCTCCGAGTCGCGCTGCGCGGAGCGAGGCGGGTGCGGCCCGAAAAACCCGACTCCGGGATACCACAGCACGTAGCGGGCGGGCGGCGCGGTTGAGGCGCGCGCCACGCGCCGCGCGCGATATTCCGCGAGGTCAATGACGCGGCAGGGCTGAGCGCAGTCGTGCATGGTCGGACTCGAGCAGCGGGAATTCCTGTAAGGAGCGCCGGGGGAGCGTCCCGACCGAGAGTAGGACAGCGGGCGGCGTCCGGGAACTGCCGTTTGTTCATGTCGCTATAACGGACGCGTATCGATCGCGGCGCATCACCTCGATGGATGGCGTGTCCCCTCCATTGATGAGCGGCGGGGCGCGTTCTAAGATGCGCCGCTCGGCCGCACGCTCGCCGCAGGGGAGTTCACTCGGATGATGAGGCACGGTTCGTCTCGGTTACGCGGCGTCGTGCGCCGCTTGCTCTGGGGCGTCGCATCGCTCGGCGCGATGGGTGCGATCGCAGCGGCGCCGCCGTCCGCGGCTCAGGACTCGCCCGCCCTCACGCAGCCCTACATCGTCGAATGGGTCTACAAGGTCAAGTGGGGCTACGCCGATGAGTTCCTCGATCGGTTCAAGAAGTACCAGCTGCGGATCCTCGATCGGGAGAAGCAGCTCGGGGATGTGCTGAGCTACACGATTTACCGGCCCCGCCTGCACACGAGCGAGGATGAGCGCTGGGACTACACTGTCTTGATCGTGTACAAGAACATCCTCGCTCCGGAGCAGGAGAGCGTGATCGAGCGCCAGCTCTTTCCGGACCGCAAGACGCTGCGTCGCGAGGAGAACGAGCGCTGGAAGCTGGTCGAGGCGCACTGGGACCTGCCGATCCGGATCATCGATCCGCACGCGCCCGAGGAGTGAGCCTCGCTCGAGGCGCAGCGCTCGGCGCGGCGCTCCGCCGCGCGGTCCGCGACCGGTTTGTCACCGCGCGCAGACTGACTTTGTCACCGGATCCGATCTAGCTTGCGCGGATGGCGCAACGGCGCGCCGCCGCAGATCGCTCGACTCGCGATGGAACCTGTCATGCGAAGATTTAGCTCCCTCCTCCACGGTGCCGCGGCCTGCGCGCTGCTGACCGCGGCTTCAGCCGCGATCGTGACGCCGACGGTGGCACGGGCGGCCGACACCGTGACCCTCCTCAACGTGTCCTACGATCCGACGCGGGAGCTGTACCGCGACTACAACGCCGCGTTCGCGCGCTACTGGCGCGCGAAGACCGGACAGATCCTGCGGGTCGAGATGTCGCACGGCGGCTCCGCCAAGCAGGCCCAGTCGGTCATCGCGGGCCTGCCGGCCGATGTCGTGACGCTCGCGCTCGCGGGCGACATCGACGCCATCGCGACGCGGGGCAAGCTGCTGCCGCTCAACTGGCAGAGCCGGTTGCCGGATGACAGCGCACCGTACACCTCGACGATCGTGTTCCTCGTGAGGCGGGGCAACCCGAAGGGCATTCACGACTGGGGCGATCTCATCAGGCCCGGCGTGCAGGTCATCACGCCGAACCCGAAGACCTCGGGCGGTGCGCGCTGGAATTATCTTGCCGCCTGGGCGTGGGCGCTGCACCAGCCCGGAGGCAACGCAGCGACCGCAAGGCAATTCGTGCGCGAGCTCTACCAGCACGTCCCGGTGATGGACACGGGCGCGCGGGACGCGACCGGGACGTTCGTCCAGCGCGGTATCGGGGATGTGCTGCTCGCGTGGGAGAACGAGGCGCACCTTGCCATCGAGGAGGAGGGAACGCAGGACCTGCAGATCGTCGTCCCCTCGATCAGCATCCTCGCGGAGCCGTGCGTCGCCGTCGTGGACGAGGTGGTCTTGCGTCACGGCACCCGCGAGCTCGCGCAGGCGTACCTCGAATACCTCTACAGCAAGGAGGCTCAGGAGATCATCGCGCGCCACTTCTATCGGCCGCGGGACCCGGAGGTCGCAGCCGAGCATGCGGCGGAGTTTCCGCAGGTGCGCCTCGTCACGATCGCCGATTTCGGGGGCTGGGCGCAGGTGCAGCGGGAGCAATTCGACGAGGGCGGCATCTTCGACCAGATCACGGCGGGGCAGTGAGGGCCTCGGCGATCGGGAGTCTTCGCCCCGCGCTCGGCGCCGTCAGATGGCGCGCCAGGCGCTCGGCGTGTCCGCGCAGCTCCTGGACCGCCGTCGTCTCCCAGTGGTCGGCGCGCAGCATCGGGCCGACGTAGTACAGATGGCCGGCCGCCTGGCCGCGCGCATCGATCAGCGCGCCATGCGCGCCGGTGCGCAGTCCGAGCCCGAGGCCGTCCGCCACCGCGAGGCCTTGCGCGAGGAGCGACCGCAGCAGCGGATCGCGCGAGCGACGCGCGTCGTAATCCGGTCCGGTGCAGTTGATCACTCGATCGACCCATAAAGTCGAGAGGCGCTCCGCGCCGCGCGCACGCCAGTCCACGCGGATTCGCCCGTGGGCGCGCTCGAGCGCGACGATCCGACCGGCGTGCACGTGCAGCCGCTCCTGCCTCCTCAGCTCATCGAGCCCGGCCGCGGTGCGATCCGGCAGCCGGTGTCGATGGACTTCCCAGTAGGCGCGCGCGTGCCGGAGAAAGCGGCGCCGCTCGCGGAGAGGCATGCGCTGCCACAGGGCGGGCGCGAGATTGCGCACAAGCGTCACGGACTCGCGCCAGTCTGCGCCGCGGCGCTCCAGGTGCTCGACCAGCGCGCGGACCGCGCGCCACAGGCGGCGCATCGAGAGCGATGCCGCGTGCAGCACGGCCCGCGCATCCGCCTCGATCGGCGTGTGGCGCAGGGCGGTCTGGGCGAGCGGCAGCAGGCCGTGGCGGGAGATCGCATGGGTGACGGCGCTCGGGGCGCAAGCGGATCCGGCGAGAACGACATCCGCCATCGTGAGGCCCGTGCCGACCACGAGCACCTTCTCGCCCGGACGGAAGGCGGGCGGCTCGCGCCACGGGTCGTCGACGTAGCCAGGGCAGCCCCATAGCCCCTCCGCGCCCGCGAGCCGCGCCGGAGGCGGATTGCCGAGGGCGAGCACGACCTCATCCGCGTGGAGCCTGCGCCCGTCGGCAAGATGTACGGCGATCGGCGCGGCGCCGCGCTGCGACTCGATGAAGCTCGCCTGCCCGTGCACACGCTCGACGCGCACGTGAGCCGGAGAGGCGAGCTCGGCGGCCCTCACCACGTCCTCGAGGTAATCCCCGTAGAGCTCGCGGGGCAGGAAGTCTTCGGCCGTCGTGCCGGGCCGGCGACGTTGAGCGAATGCCAGGAACTCGGCGGGCTCCGCGGAGGTCGCCGCCATCCGCCCGGCCGGGACGTTGAGCAGGTAGGGGTATTCGCGGCGGGCGTACGCGAGGCCGCGGGCTCCGCGCACCCGGTCGAGGAGCACCAGGGTGAGCGGCTCGCTCCCGGCGAGCCGCAGCAGATTGATCGCGACCGTCGTGCCGCTGAAGCCGGCGCCGACAATGACGATGGTTCGCGCAGCGTGGGGCGGCATCCTGCAGCCTCCTTCCTCGCGCCGAGGGTCGGCGCGAGGAAGGAGCCTAGCGGAACGCCGATATCAAGCCAGTCGCCGCCGGGTGACAATCCGGGCGAAATCGGGCCGGCGACTCAGCGTGGGCGGTGACATTTTTGGAATATCGCCATGCCGGGCGGTAAGGCCCGCCCGTCAGAACCCATACTGTAGGTACACACCGTACTCCCGGAACGTGCCGGCGCCTTTGTCATTGGCGCCGCCGATCGTGTAGGAGCCGTTCGCGTCCGCGCCGGAGATCGAGGTCGAGCCGCCGGTCACTCTCTCGTTCTTGTAAACGAGCGCCACGTCGAGCTGCTTCAAGATCGCGTACGCGACGCCGAAGTTGTAGTAGACGTCCTCGAGTCCTTTCGCGACGTCCTCGCTCAAGGCAGCGTGGTCGTAACGCGCGAATACCGACCATTGGGACGTGAAATCGTAGGAGGCCCACGTCGAATAACCCGCCGCCTGGTCGCTGATTGGGGACGCGCCGGAGCTCGTCACGATCGATGAGGTCCCGTAGACGGCCGCCGCCGCACTGTTGACCGTCTTGAAGTTCTTGGCTTCGAAATACTCGCCACCGACGCGCAGGCCCGCGAACTTGACGGCGACCAGCCCGTCGAGGCGCGTGGCCGTGTTGTTCGGGTAGTTCGAGTTGGACGCGGTGATCTGACCGAGGTGGCCGTCATAGAATCCGACTCCAAGCGTCAGCCAGCTGACGGGCTGCACGGAGAGACGGCTGTCGAGATCGACGAACTTGGTGCGCGTCGGGTTCTTGTATCCGCCGCCGTCCACGGCGCCGACGGAGTAGCTCACAATGTTGTCCGGGCCGAATGCACCGGTCGCAAACGCGCCCCAGTCGGCTGTGTTGGCGAGTCCGAGGCGGTCCGTCTCGGTCTTGTCGATCCAGCGGTAGCCGTACTGATTTTCGACGAACGGCGCCCAGGAGGAGGTGTACGAGCCCACGTCGAGAACGAAGGCCTTGTTGAAAGCGCCCTGCAGGTAGAGCTTCTTGATGAACACCTCCGTGACGCCGCCGCTCGTCGTCTGGCTCGTCAGCGCGCTCGTCGTGCCCGTCGGCGAGGTGTCGACCGTGCTCGTGCTCGCGGTGGCGTACTGGGCGTCCGTCGTGAGATCCGCGGACCAGATGTCGTTGAAGGTGTGGTTGACGATGAGGTAGAAGCGCTTCACGTCGAAGCCCGTGCCATCCGGCTGCGTCTCGACCGGGACCCCCTTCGAGTTATCGTTCTGCAGATTGATGTAACTGAGGTCGGAGAACACCTGGCCTCCGAGCGTGGTGTTGTCTCCGAGTTCCACGGCGAATGCGACCGGTGCGAGGAAGGCAGTTGTCGCGGCGGCGCAACCGCCGATCATGACTGCCTTGAGGGTCTGTTTGCGCATGGTGAAGTGCTCCAGAATGATTTGAGTGAGGGCGCGCCATTCGCGGCGCGCCGTTATCGACCGAGCGAGGCTCTTCGCCTGTTCACGGAGTCGAACGCATGCCCTCCGGTGGCGAGCGGCGCGAGGTGGCGCCGTGCGCAGGGCCATGCGATTCGCTGTGTTGCGGCCGAGTTGCGCAACGTTTCGTTGACATGCAAAGGTTCGAGACTCGTTGATTCGTTTTCAGCCCGACGGCACGGTCCGGACACGCGGGCTCATTCCCCGCGCACCCGTCCGATCGGGGAGAAATGCTAAGGATCGCGGGTTATGAAGTCGGTACAGACTCGGTGACAAGGCGGTTATAGTTGCGTCCCGCGGTATCAGCCGTTGTATGCCCGCCAATCCGCGCCGGCGCGCCCGCGCGGGCGCGCCCGGGCGGCCATCGAATGCCGCCCGAGCCATGCGGTGGAATCTCTTTGGACGGGCGGCGCTAAGCGGAGTGTGCGCGGCAGTCGATGACCGCTCGCAGCCCCGGATCGGCGTCCTCGAGCGTGAGCTCGAAGCCGTGCAGGCGCACGATGGCCGCGACGACGCTCAATCCAAGCCCCGAGCCGGGAATCGGCCGATGGCGATCCGCGCGATAGAAACGCTGCAGCACAGCCGCGCGCTTGTCGGCGGCGATCCCTGGGCCGTCATCCTGGACGATGATCCGCGGCGCCGCAGGATCGGGTCCGAGCCGCACTCGCACCGTGCTTCCGCCGCCCGCGAATTTGATCGCGTTGTCGACCAGATTGCAGACCGCCTCGAACAGCAGCTTCGGATCGGCCTCGACGAGGGCCGGCGGCCCTCGATCCGTCAACAGCCGCACGCCTCCGGCCTCGGCAAGCGGCTGATAGAGGTCCTCGATCGGCGCGATCACTTGGGCGAGGTCGACGCGCGCGAAACCCGCGCGGCGCTGGCGTGCGTCGAGCTCGGCGATGCGCAGGATGGCGTGGAAGCGATCGAGCAGCTCGTTGAGTCCGGTCGTGACGTGCGCCAGCTCCTCGGGGTCGGCGCTCGGGCTTTGCTGGAGGCGGCGCAGCTGGATCGCGGCGCGCGACAGCGGCGTCAACAGGTCGTGCGCGATCGTCTCGGTCGCTCCCTTCACCTCGGACATGAGCCGCTCGACCTCGTCCATCATGTGGTTGATCGTGGTCGCGAGCATGTCGAGCTCATCGCCGCGACGTCCGGCGGGCATCCGTCGCGTGAGATCGCCGCGCGCGATATCCCGTGCCGCCGCCTGCAGGCTCTGTAGCCTCTTGAGCGGTCCGATGCCGAGGGCCGTGCCGCACGCGAGCCCGACGAGCAGGATCGACACGCCGCTCAGGATCAGCGCGGAGCCGACGATGGCGCGCATCTCCTGCAGCTGGCTCACGTCGCGCCCGACGACGAGCACCTCCCCGGAGGGCAGTCGCCGCGCGATGATGCGTGCGCTCGCCGGAAAGCTCGGGGTGGACGGGATCTCGAGCGGCGCGCCGTCCACGCGCAGCCCGGAGGGCATGGCGCCGAGATTGCCGGCGATCCAAGTGCCGTCCGGCGCAAACAGCGCGAAGATGTTGGTTCTGTCGCCGTTGAGGAGGAGCTCCTCCTTCACCCGCTGGCGCAGCCCCGGACGCGGCGAGCGCGCGAGTCCGGCCGCCTCGGTCTTCAGAATTCCATCTACGCGGCGCGTGAGGAACACGGCCGATTGCACGTAGACCATGCCGAGCAGCGCGAGCGTGCCGAGGGCGAACAGCAGGCCGTAGAGCACCGTGAGCCGGAACGTCGTGGTGCGCCAGAGGGCTCTAAACTGCATTGAGCACGTAACCGACGCCGCGCTCGGTCTTGATGAGCGAGGGGGCGCCGGGCTCGTCGATCTTCTTGCGCAGCTTGCCGATGTGCACGTCGATCAGGTTCGTACCCGGGTCGAAGTAGTATTCCCAGACGCGCTCGAAGATGATTCGGCGGCTCAGCAGCTGGCCGGAGTGGCGCATCATGAACTCGAGCAGCCTGAACTCCATCGGCAGCAGCTCGATGCTGCGGCCGTTGCGCCGCGCCTCCCGCGTCACCAGATCGAGCTCCAGGTCGCCCACCCGCAGCAGCAGGTCCGTCTTCGGCGCGGGATCGTGACGGCGCAACAGCACCTGAACCCGCATGACGAGCTCGCTCGGGGCGAACGGCTTGACGAGGTAATCGTCCCCTCCGACACGCAGGCCCTCGACGCGGTCATCGACGTCACCGAGCGCGCTCAGCAGCAGGACGGGCGTTGCGACGCCGCCCGCGCGCATGGCCTTGATGATTTGTAGTCCGTCGGACCCCGGTAGCATCCGATCGAGCGTGATCGCGTCGAACCGGTCGGTCAGAGCGAGCTTCAGCCCCTGCTCGCCGTCGAGGCATTGCTTGGTGCGAAACCCGCCGGCGACGAGGCAGGCCACGATTTCCCTGGCCGTCTCGACATCGTCCTCGATCACCAGAACTCTAGCCATCGCAGGGCCCCGGCGTGGAGATTGGCCCGCCAGGCCGATCGGAAAGCACCCCGGGGCGCCGCTTCCGGCGGCGCCCCGCGCGAAGGATAGCTCCGGGCATCGGACGGCAGCAAGCTCCACGCCGCTCGTCGGACCGCTCAGTTGACCGGATTGTCTATGGCAAAGAACGTCGCTTTCAAACTCCTCACGCAGCTCGTGAACGGGCCGGAGGCCGGCTCGAGGCCGAGCTCGGCGCAGGCAAGCCGCTCGCGGCGGGAGAGCTCCCGGTTCGACGCATTGTAGAAGGATCCGGAGGCGCGCAGCAGCCCTCGGTCGGGGGGCGCCGAGGCTGCCGCTACGGGCGCTGCCGCAGGATTGCGTGCCGTCTCGGTCGATCGCAGGACGCACACGGCGAGGTCGGGGCTCCCGGGCTCGAGGCCCTGCGCGCGGCAGGCTTGCGCCGCCTCGCTCGCGGCTTGCACGGAATCGATGCTCGCAAGCGAGTCCGACAGGCTCAACACGCACCCGCGGTAGTGGCTCGTCCAGGTGTCGAGAGTCGTGACACCGGTGTGCATGCCGAAGGTGAGGGGCTCGGAGGGATCGAGGCCCATCACGTCCTCGCAGATCGCCCCGATCCGATTCACCGGGCCGGCGCCGAGCCGATCCGGATCGTACGGCGCGGCCGACGCGCAGGCCGCGATGCTCATGCAGGCCGCGAGGCACGGCGCGATGATCGCGGACGCGCGGCGCAGCACGGTGGGCGTGGAGGAACTCGCGGCGGCACGGGGGCACCGCCCGCGCTCACCGCGGCCCGCTGGCAGTGCGTCGGAATCAGTTTGAGTCCTCATCGGCGTTCTCCGCAAAGCACTCGAGGCTCGTGCCTCGAGTGCATGCTAGCGGCGCGATGAGCGACAGCCAGTGAATGAAAATTTACGCTTCCGCGAGGGTGCGGAACGGCGCGGGCGAGCGCATCGCGGCGGCACGCGGTGCAGCGACGCCTCAGTGCGTCGCGGCCGCCGTCTGCCAGCCGCCGCCGAGGTCGGTGACGAGGCTCACCGCCGCCGTTTGCTCGGTAACCGTGATTTGAGCGAGGGAGAGTCGGGCGCTGAGCGCGGCGGTCTGCGCGACGACGACGGTCGTGAAGTCTACGGTGCCTGCCTTGTACTCGTTGAGGGTGAGCCGCTCGTTCTCATCCGCGGCGGCGGAGTCCTGCTCGAGGATGGCGTACTGCTTCTGGTCCCAGTCGGCCGAGGCGAGATCGTTCTCGACGTTCTGGAAGGCGGTCAGGATGGTCTCGAAGTAGGTCGCGACGGCCTCGCGGTACGCCGCGCGCGCCTCGGTGACCTTGGCCTGCGTTCCGCCGAAGTTAAAGAGCGTGTCGGTCGCGGAGAGAGCGGCCTCGCGCGACCGGTTGACGGCCTCGAACAATGTTCCGAGGCTCCCGGAGAGAAATCCGTACGAGCCGGTGAGCGTGAGCTGCGGGAAGTAGTTCGCTTCCTCGACGCCGATCTCCGCATTCGCGGCCGCGACGTTATGCTCCGCGGCGATGATGTCCGGACGGCGCTCGAGGAGCGTCGCCGGCACGCCGGCCGGAATGTCCGGAATCGTCGTGTTCCAGTGGTCGCTCGGGGCGATGTGGAAGTCGCTCGCGGGCTTGCCAACGAGCGCCGCGATCGCATCCTCGAGCTGCGCGCGCTGAAGCTTGGTGGCGGCTTCCTGCTGCTGTGCGCCGAATACCGACGTCTCCGCCTCGAGCACGTCGGTCTTCGCGACCGTTCCCGCCTTGTAGCGATTGACCGTGATCTGCAGCGTCCTCTGGTACGCCGTCACGGTGTCGTTAAGCAGTGCGATCTCGGCGTCGGCGCCCCGCAACTCGAGATATGCCGCGGCGAGCTGGTCCTGCGCGGAGAGCCGCGCATAGGCGATGTCGGCGAGGTCGGCTTTCGCGGTCTCCTTGGCGTTCTCGAGCTCGCGCCGCAACTGGCCCCACACGTCGAGCTCCCAGGTCGCGGTACCGCTCAGCTGGTAGGTGGAGTAGGTACTGCTGCCCGCGGCCGGCGCGGGCGTGACGGATCCGGCGCCGGAGAAGGCACTGGCGCCTGCCCCGCTTTTCACCCGCTCGGCGCTCGCGCTGACGCCGAGCGAGGGGAAGAAGGACGAGCGCGCCTCGCTCACTGCGCCAACCGCTTCGGCGTACGCGGCCGAGGCCTCCGCGAGATTCTGATTGGAAACGTCCACCTCCTCGATGAGCTGGTCGAGCATCGGGTCGTGGAAAAGCGTCCACCAGCGCTCGGACGGCGCCGCGGCGGGGGCCACGGCCGGGCTCGCGGCCGGGCTCGTGGCCTGAGTCGTGGCCTGAGTCGCGGCCACCGCATTCTTGTAGTGCTGCGGCGTCTCGACCGCCGGGCGCTTGTAGTTGGGGCCGATGGCGCAGCTGCAAGCGGCAACCGCGACCAGCAGGGACAGGGCCGCAACGGCCCGCCTTGACGTCCGTTCCTCCGGGCGCTCGGTCATCGAGGGATCGTGCCTCTGGGGCTCTTGCGTGGCGGGCATGACAGGCTCGTGCATGGCGGGCTTGCGATCAGGTGGGCTCCGGTGCCGGCTCGGCCCCACCGGCCTCGCGGCTCAAGTAGCGCTCGTCCACTCGCGGCCGGCGCAGCTTATCGAGATAGAGGTAGACGACCGGGGTGGTGAAGAGCGTCAGCAGCTGGCTCAGGAGCAGCCCTCCGACGATCGACACGCCGAGCGGCTGGCGCAGCTCGGATCCCTCCCCGAAGCCGATCGCAAGCGGCAGCCCGCCGAGGGCCGCGGCGAGCGTGGTCATGAGGATGGGACGGAAGCGGAGCATGCACGCCTCGCGGATCGCCTCGCGGGAGCTCAAGCCGCGGGCGCGCTCCGCGTCGAGCGCAAAGTCGATGATGAGGATGGCGTTCTTCTTGACGATGCCGATGAGCAGGATCACGCCGATCAGCGCGATGATCGAGAACTCCATGTGGAAGAGCAGCAGGGCGAGCACCGCGCCGACGCCGGCGGAGGGCAGCGTCGAGAGCACCGTGAAGGGGTGCACGTAGCTCTCGTAGAGAATGCCGAGAACGATGTAGATGGCGAGCAGGGCCGCCCCGATGAGCACCGGCTCGTCGCCGACCGAGGTCTCGAACGTCCTCGCCGTGCCCTGGAAGCCGCCTCGAATGCTCGTCGGCATGTCGATCCGGTTCTCCGCGTCGGTGAACGCGGCCGCAGCGTCACTCAAGGCATAGCCCGGGGCGAGGTTGAATGCGATGGTGGTCGCGAGCGAGGTGTTCTGGTGGTTCACCGAAACGGGAGCCGATGCCGTACCGAAAGTCGCGATCGCGGAGAGCGGCACCATCGTGTTCGCCGAGGTGCTCACCGCGTTGCCGGTCGAGGCGTTGCGCATCTCGAGGATCGGCGCCGCGGGCGGACTGCCGCAAGAGGAGCTGTTCGGGTTCGGCGGCGGCGCGTTGATGCCGCTCGTGGTGGAGAGGGTCGGAAACGAGGGGGAGGGCGCCGCGGAGCTCGTGGTCGCCGGCGGCGCCTTGCTCGTCAGGCTCGCAACGATCGCCGTCGGGCTGTTGCTGCAATTTGTGGCGGCCGCCGCGGCCGCGGCGCCGCCCGATGCCGCCATGCCGGTCGAGCCGCCTCCGGCTTGGACCTCGACGGCCGGGGGCGCCGACTCGGTGGTCGTCGGAGTGCCGGAGGCTTCGCTCGTTGGCGTCGTGGTCGGCAGGATCGAGCCCTCGCCGGACGCCGCCGTGGAGCCGCTCGCCGCGCTGGTCGCCAAAGTGGATCCGGGGGCGCCGGGCGTTGCTGCCTCGGCGAGCGACGGCGCACCGGGCGTCGTGAGCGCGTTCACCGTGGCGCTGACGGTGCTCGAGCCGGTCGTCGATGCGCCTCCGGAGCCGCTCTGCGTCGCGGTGGCGCCCGTCGCGCTGAACGCGTTCGCGCCGGAGGAATTTCCGGCGGCCGTCGCCGCGAGCCCCTGCGCCGGAACGGCGGCCTGTCCGGACTCGACGTAGATGTCGTTGAGAGCCGCGGGCTGCGCGGTGTATTTCGGGTCGACGTCCATTACGACGTGGTACTGATTGAGGACCGCGTAGATGGTCGCGACCAGCTCCTGCCCGAAGGCGTCGTAGAGAATGTTGTCGATGTTGACCGACGCGATGCCGAGCCTCGCCGAGGTATCCCGATCGATGTTCACGTAGGACTCGAGCCCGTGCTCTTCCTGGTCGGTGTCGACGTCGGTGACCGCGGGCTCGAGCTTCATCTCATCGGCGAGCCGTGTCGCCCAGGTCTTGAGCGCGTTCTCATCGTCGCTCTGCAGCGTGTACTGATAGTTGGCGTTGGCCTGGCGGCCACCGATCTGCATGTCCTGGACGGGGTTCAAGAAGACCCTGAGGCCCGCCACGCGGTTCAACTGCGGGCGCAGCCGCGCGATGACTTGCTGGCCGTTCTCGTGCCCCGGCCGCTCGGAGCGCGGCTTGAGCTCGGCGAACATGAAGGCGCTGCCCGCCCGAGTGCCGCCGGTGAAGCCGACGACGTGCGCGACCGCCGGATCGTGGTCGATGATGCCGATCACCTGCCGCAGCTTCTCCTCGGTCGCCTGGAAGGAGATCGATTGGTCGGCGCGGATGCCGCAGTTGAGCTGGCCGGTGTCCTGCTGGGGGAAGAAGCCCTTCGGGGCGATGACGTACAGGTATACCGTGAGCGCGATGGTGCCGATCAGGAGAACGAGCATCACCGGGGCGTGATCGAGCGACCAGTCGAGCGCGCGCCCGTAGAGGGCGAGCACGCGCTCGAAGGCGGTGCGCGCCCAGCGCGCCAGGCGGTTCGGTGTGGCAGGGGAGGCGCCGTGCGCGCCGCGAGCCGCGTCCGGCTTCAGGACGTACGCGCACATCATGGCGGTCGTCGTCAAGGAGATGACGAGGGAGATGAGCACCGCCGCGGACAGCGTGACCGCAAACTCCCGGAACAGCCGCCCGACGATGCCGCCCATGAAGATGAGCGGAATGAACACGGCGATGAGCGATACGCTGATCGAGAGCACCGTGAAGCCCACCTCGCGGGTGCCGGTGAGCGCGGCCTCGAGGCGGCCCATCCCCGCCTCGAGGTGCCGCGACACGTTCTCGAGCACGACGATGGCATCGTCCACCACGAAACCGGTGGCGACCGTGAGCGCCATGAGCGAGAGATTGTTCAGGCTGAAGCCGACGAGGTACATGACCCCGATGGTGCCGAGGAGGGAGCTCACGACCGCGACGGCGGGGATCAGGGTTGCGCGCACGCTCGAGAGGAACAGGCTCGTCACCAGGATGACGAGTAGGAGGGCGATGAGCAGCGTCGCCTCAACCTCGCGCAGGGAGGCGCGAATGCTCACGGTGCGGTCGGAGGCGACGGTGAGCTCAACGTCCCGCGGCAGATCCGCCCGCAGCTGCGGCAGGATGGCATTGATGCCGTCCACCGTCTGGATGATGTTGGCGTTCGGCTGGCGGGTGACGATGACGATGATGGCGGGCTCGCCGTTGAACAGCCCCATGTTGTGGATGTCCTCGACGCCGTCGTACACGTGCGCCACGTCCTTCAGGCGCACCGCCTCGTTGTTGCGGTAGGCGATCACGAGGTTGCTGTAATTGGCAGCCGAGCGGCCCGTGTCGTTGGTGTAGACCTGCCAGCGCATCGAGTCGTTCTCGATGACGCCCTTCGGACGGTTGGGGTTCGCGGCGTTGAGCGCCGCGCGCACATCGTCGAGGCTCACGCCGTACTCGGCGAGGGAGAACGGCGCGATGTCCACGCGCACGGCGGGGAGCGATGCGCCCCCGAGCTCGACGTTGCCCACGCCCGAGACCTGCAGCAGGCGCTGCTCGATGATGTTCGAGACCTCGTCGTAGATCGCGCTCAGGGTCTTGGTCCGAGAGGTGAGGGCGAGAATCATGATCGGCGCTTCGGCCGGGTTCACCTTGTGGTACGTCGGGTTGGAGCGCAGCGTCGAGGGCAGATCGACGCGCGCGGCATTGATCGCCGCCTCCACGTCGCGCGCGGCGCCGTCGATGTCGCGATCGAGGTCGAATTGCAGCGTGATCTGGGTCTGACCGGTGCGGCTCTGGGAGGTCATCTCGGTCACATCGGAGATGACGCCGAGATGCTTCTCGAGCGGCTCGGCGACGCTGACGCCCATCGTCTCGGGGCTCGCCCCCGGGAGCTGCGCGCTCACCTGGATGGTCGGGAAGTCCACCTGCGGGAGCGGCGAGACCGGCAGGAAGAAGAACGCAGCGATCCCGGCGAGCAGCAAGCCTGCCGTGAGGAGCGTCGTCCCGGCCGGGCGACGGACGAACGGCTCACACAGGTTCATGTGGCGAGCGGGCCGGCGGAGGGCGCATCGCCGTACTGGTACCGCCGAGTGAGCCGGTCGAACGCGAGATAGATGACCGGGGTCGTAAAGAGCGTCAGCAGCTGGCTCACGATGAGTCCGCCGAAGATCGAGATCCCGAGCGGGCTGCGCAGCTCGTGGCCGACGCCGGTGCCGAGCATGAGCGGAACGGCGGCGAACAGGGCCGCCATCGTCGTCATGAGGATCGGTCGGAACCTGAGGAGAGCGGCTTCATGGATCGCCTCGAGCGCGCTCTTGCCGCCCGCGCGCTCGGCCTCGATGGCAAAGTCGATCATCATGATCGCATTCTTCTTGACGATGCCGATCAGCAGCACGATGCCGATGATGCCGATCACATCGAGGTCGCTACCGGTGATGATGAGCGCGAGGAGCGCCCCGACGCCTGCCGAGGGCAGCGTCGAGAGGATCGTCAGCGGATGGACGAAGCTCTCGTAGAGCACCCCGAGCACGATGTAGACGCAGACGATCGCGGCGAGGATCAGCCACAGCTCGTTGGCAAGGGATGCCTGGTAGGCGCCCGTCGCGCCGAGGAGGGCGGTCGTGATGCTCGGGGGGACGCCGATCGCGTGCTCGGCGTCGCGGATCGTATCGACGGCGCGTCCGAGCGAGACCCCGGGCGCCGTGTCGAAGCCGATGTTCGCGGCGGGAAACTGCTGGGCCCGGCTGATCTGCAGCGGTGCGTTCTGCACCTTGACGGAGGCGAGCGTCGTGATGGGCGTCGGTGTGCCGGAGCCGGTCGCGACGTTCACGAGGTCGAGCTGGGTCGGGTTCGAGACGATGCCGGGCTTCTCCTCGAGGATGACCCGGTACTCGTTCGTGTCGGTGAAGATGGTCGAGATGATCCGCTGCCCGAAGGCGCTGTAGAGCGCCTCATCGACGGTCGCGGCCGTCACGGAGAGCCGGCCGGCCGTGTCGCGGTCGATGTCGACCAGCACGGCGAGTCCCTGGTCGAGGGTGTCGGAGACGACGTTGCGCAGCGCAGGCGCCTGCTGCAGCTTCGCGACGAGCGCGCTCGTCCAGCGGCTCACCTGGTCGGGGTCCGCGCCCTGCAGCGCGAACTGGTACTGGGTCGGGCCGCTCTCGGCGTCGATCGTCAAGTCCTGCACGGGCTGCAGATAAAGCGTGACGCCCGGAACGTTGCCGACGAGCTGGTACAGCCGCTGCATCACGACGGCCTGTCCGGGCCGCTGGTGAAAGGGCTTCAGATTGATGTACATCCGCCCGGAGTTCATCGTGGTCGAGTTGACGCCGTCCACGCCGATGAACGAGCTCAAGCTGTCCACGTCCGGGTCCTGGAGGATGGCGCCCGCCACCTCCTGCTGCAGCTGCTTCATCCGGTCGAAGGAGATCGACTGGCGTGCCTCGATGACCGCCATCAGCTCGCCCGTGTCCTGCGTCGGGAACAAGCCCTTCGGCATGACGAGATAAAGGAGCGCGGTCAGGGCGAGGGTGAGGAAGGCCGCAAGCAGCGTCGCCCCCTGATGGGAGAAGACCCAGCGCAGCCCGCGATCGTAGCGTGCGACCACCTTGTCGAAGCCGATCTGCCAGTAGTGGCCGATCCCGGAGGGCGGCACATGAGGCTCGCGCTTCAGCCAGCGCGCGGACAGCGAGGCCGTGAGGGTGAGCGAGACCACCGCGGAGATGACGATGGTCGTCGCGAGGGTCACGGCGAACTCGCGGAACAGCCTGCCGACGACGTCGCCCATGAAGAGGAGCGGAATGAGCACGGCGACGAGCGACACGGTGAGGGAGATGATGGTGAAGCCGATCTGCTCGGCGCCCTTCAGGGCGGCCTTGAGCGGGGGCAGCCCTCCCTCGAGGTAGCGGGAGATGTTCTCGATCATCACGATCGCATCGTCCACGACGAAGCCGCTCGCGATGGTGAGGGACATCAGCGTGAGGTTGTTGATGCTGTAGCCCATGAGGTACATCGCACCGAACGTGCCGATGAGGGAGATCGGCACCGCGAGTCCCGCGATGAGCGTCGCCTGCGGACTGTGCAGGAACAGGAAGATGACGAGCACCACGAGGAAGATCGCGAGCAGCAGCTCGAGCTCCACATCGCGAACGGACGCGCGGATCCCGATGGTGCGGTCCGTGAGGATATCGACGTGCAGCCCGAGGGGCAGGCTCGTCAGGATCTCCGGCAGGTGAGCCTTGATGGCGTCCACCGTCTCGATGACGTTGGCGCCCGGCTGGCGCTGCACGTTGACGACGATGGCGGGCGTCGTGTTCTCCCACGCCGCGAGCTTGTCGTTCTCGGGACCCTGGACGATGGTGCCCACGTCCTTCAAGCGCACGGGGTCCCCGTTGTGATAGGCGATGATCAGATCGGCGTAGTCGTTCGCCGTGAACAGCTGGTCGTTCGCGTTGATCGTGTACGCGCGGGTCGGGCCGTCGAAGCTGCCCTTCGCCTCGTTGGAGTTCTGATTGCTGATCACCGTGCGCAGCTGATCGAGGGTGAGCCCGATCGAGGCGAGAAGCTGCGTGTCCACCTGGATGCGCACGGCGGGCCGGGAGGCGCCGTTCACGGTCACGAGCCCGACGCCCGGGAGCTGGGAGACCTTCTGCGCGAGCCGCGTCTCGACGAGGTTCTCGGCGTCGATGATCGGCATCGTCGAGGAGGTGACCGCGAAGCTGAGGATGGGCGCATCGGCCGGATTGACCTTCGCGTAGACCGGGGGTGCCGGCAGATCCGTCGGCAGCAGCGCGTAGCTCGCGTTGATCGCGGCCTGCACCTCCTGCTCGGCCTCATCGAGGGGGATTTGCAGCGAGAACTGCAGCGTGATCACCGAGGCGCCCGCGGAGCTGATGGAGGACATCCGGTCGAGACCCGGCATCTCCCCGAACTGGCGCTCGAGCGGCGCGGTGACGGTCTGGCTCATCACCTCCGGGCTCGCGCCCGGATACTGCGTCTCCACCTGAATGGTCGGGTAGTCCACCTCGGGCAGCGCGGAGAGCGGCAGGAAGTGGAAGCCGACCCACCCCGCGAGCACGATCGCGGCCATGCAGAGCGAGGTCGCGACGGGCCGCAGAATGAAGGGGCGCGATGGACTCACGGGCGGTCGAGCCTCGCTGCGGGCGGGCCGATCCGAGCGCTC
>JASHTK010000242.1 GCA_030040575.1 Gammaproteobacteria bacterium | reverse complement strand
TCGAGCGAGAGAACGAAGTCGCGGAATACTTGCGAGAGGCGCAGCCACGCAAAGAAGGCGACGAGCGGCGCTGCAGCCCCTATCGCAATGGCGATGGGGGGCGTCCCGGGAGAGGCGACGAAGGCGCCGACGGCGCCCAGTGAGACGACGAGTAAAAGCCAGGCGGTCAACACGAGACCGACGCGCAGAGCAATACTGCCGAGCCCGGCCGGTTGAGACTCGGCCGGACGCGGAAGGACGAAGGTGGCCATGGCGATGCTCCCTTAGTTACTTGCATTTTGCAAGTCTGATACGACCGTAGCATACTGACTTTCAGTATGCAAGTCACCGGGCCTTCGGAGCAGCCTTTCAGGAATCGAACCCATGAGTAACGCGAAGCCTTTGACGCGCTCCGCCTGCGCGATCGCCAATTCGCTCGATCTCGTGGGCGACAGGTGGTCGCTCCTGGTGGTGCGCGACGTGCTGCACGGCAAGCACACCTACAGCGAGCTCGCGAATTCGCCGGAGCATATTCCGACCAACATCCTGGCGGATCGCCTGAAGAGACTGGAAGCCGCCGGGATTATCGTCGGTACCCCATACCAGAAGCATCCGATTCGCTACGCCTACACGCTCACCCCGAAGGGCACCGCTCTGGGTGAGGTCTTGCTCGCGTTCGTGCGCTGGGGCAAACAGTACATACCGGGTACCGTGACGCTGAACCGGGAGCGTGCGACCGGCGTGTCTGCAACGTCGACGGCGAGCTTACGACGCGCGCGCGTGAAGCGCCCGGGCTGAGGGGGCGGTCGAGCACACGGCAGGCGGGTGAGCGGCTAGTGCAACGTCTGCATCGAAGCAAATGACCGAAGGCGCCGAAGAACGGCCTATGACCGCAACCGATGGCCCGAGGGCCCGTCCGGTCGCAGTGACGGTGAATCACGCGCGTCAGACGCGCTTGAGCTCATCATAGAACGCATCGATGAGCACCGTGGGCGTCGAACCGGCGCTGACGATACCTCCCTGGAAGTTGTTCATGGTAAAGCCGAATCCGATCCTCGCATCCGGGTCCGCCATCCCGAGTGAGCCGCCGCCTCCGGCGTGCCCAAAGGCGCGCCGGTTGGGACTGAATCGCGCGTAGCGATGCGTATCGTCGCTCAGGACAAATCCGAGCCCGAACCGCATCGCGATGGCGCCGCAGAACATCCGTTCGGGCCCGGAGGCCTCTTCCCTGATCGCCCGCTCGATCACTGCGGGCTTGAGAATCGATACGCCGTCGATCTCGCCGCCGCGCGCGAGCGCGCCGTAGATGCGGGCCAGCGCGCGTGCCGTACCGTGGCCATTGACTGCCGGGATCTCCGCCGCGCGCCAGGCGCGCGTATTGACGGCGTCCCGATCCTGCGGCGGATTGAGGAAGGCGGCGCCTTGCATGGTGGTCGGATCTCGCACGGCGCGTGCAAAGGCCGCGAAGCGCTCCCGTGTCTCGGCGGAATCCGTAGGGTCCCGAGCCACTGGGGGCTTGTTGCCGATCAGAGCGCTGTAGATGTCCGACGTGCGAGCATCGTGCTCTTGCGCAAGCCCGATGTGGAAATCGGCATCGAGCGGCGCGGCGATGTGCCTGCGGAAATAGCTGCCGAGGCTTTCCCCGCTGATCCGGCGGACGAGCTCCCCGACCAGGAAGCCGTATGTAAAGGTGTGATAGCCGTGGCCCTCGCCGGGCGTCCACCACGGCTCCTCGGCCGCGAGCGCTTCACACATTCGGCTCCAGTCATAGAGCGCGCCGTTCGGCAGCGGTTGGCGAATGGCGCATAGCCCGGCCTGATGACTGAGGAGCCAGCGAACGAGTAGGTTTCGCTTGCCCGCTGCGGCGAATTCCGGCCAATACTCCGACACCGCCGCATCCACGTCGAGCAACCCGCGACCGATGAGGTGGTGCGCACAGAGCGCCGCCATCGCCTTCGTCGTCGAGTAGACGTTGACGAGCGTGTCGCGCTCCCATTCTCGCGTCCGCTCGAGGTCATAGTGGCCGCCCCACAGATCGATGACACACCGTCCATCGAGATAGAAGCAAACTGCCGCGCCAATTTCGACGCCGGTCGCGAAGCTCTGCCGGAAGAGCTCGCGAACTCGAGCGAACTTCGGCTCACACCTGCCGTGGATCGGAATCGAGTTCGGCATAGCACCCCCTCCCGCGATTGGAGGGCGCCTTTTACCCGACCCGCAGCTCGCAAACCAGTCTGGGCGGAGGCGGTGAGACGCGCTACACTGTTTACATTCCCGAGAAGCAGGTTGAATTCTCACCCGCCGAGCTGCGCGATCTTGCGAGGCTGCGCAGCGCCCTTGAGCCCGCACTGCCGCTGCGAGGACGGCGCTAGTCCGGCGCTAGTCCGGCGCGAGTGCCTCGAAGGCAGAGATGATCACGTCGTCCGTGATCTCGTCCGGCGCCTGAAAGCGCTCGAACAGCAGCCCGTCCATCAAGGCATGCAGCACGCGCACGAAGCGCGCTGCGGGCATGGGCAGTTGCTCGGGGGGAATGAACTTGAGCAGCCATGCCTCGGCCTGGCGATAAGCCTCGGCTGAGTGCTTCTCGAGCAGCGCCCGCATCCTCGGATGGGTGAGGGCGTAGAGCTGAAACTCGAGCGCTCGGATCGCGAGCTCGCGGCGGCCGGGTGCCGCCCTGATGAGCGCGCGCGCGAGGATTCGCATCTGATCCTTGAGGCTCGCGCCGGCTCTGAACTCGGGAATGATCGGTGTCCAGCGCGCCTGCAGGACTGCCATGAAGAGCTCGTCGCGATCCTTGAAGTTGCCGTAGATCGCCCCGCGACTCATGCCGGCGAGCGCCGCCACGTCCTCGAGCGAGGTGCTGTGGTAGCCCTTCTCTGCGATCAGCCGGGCTGCGGAGGCGATGAGCGCCGCCCGGGTTCGCTCGCGCTTGGTTCCCGGCGCGTGGGCCGCTTGCGATCCGCGGGGTCGCGCGGCCGATCGAGGACGAGCCATGGTTGACAATAATATACAGTAATGTATTTTATTCAGGTCTGTATATTCTAGTCACTCGGGGTCCCCCTGTCGATGTGGCTCGCTGCCACCGCATTCGCCCTCGTCTTCGTGCTCGCCCTCGTGCTCGGCGCCGGGGTTGCCTACGAGACGCTCGAGGAGCGTCGCGACCGCAGGCGTTTCCCCGCTCCGGGCAGGCTCATCGACATCGGCGGGCGGCGAATCCACCTCCACTGTGAGGGCGATGCGCCCGGGCCGACGGTCGTCATCGAGCAAGGGATGGCGAGTCCCTCGATCGTGTGGCGGTCGGTTCAGGCGCGCATCGCACGGTTTGCGCGGGTTTGCACGTACGACCGCGCAGGCTTCCTCTGGAGTGATCCGCCTTCGGCACCTCCCGCCATCGATGACCGGGTCGCGGACCTCCATGCGGCGCTCTCCCGCGGTGCCGTCCCACCCCCGTACCTCCTCGTGGGGCATTCCCTCGGGGGATTGATCGTGCGCCGCTTCGCGGCTGCGTATCCCCACACGGTCGCCGGTGTGGTCTTGGTCGATTCGCCCGACGAACGGGTGATATTTCGTGATTCGACCACCGCCTCCTTGAGGCAAGGCGTACGGCTTCAGCGCGTGGTTCGCGGGCTTGCGCGCGTTGGGCTCCTGCGGCTGCTCGGCCGGCGAGTCCCGATGCTGATGCTGCCCGATGATCCGATCGGCTATGCGCTGTGTGTGACCCCGAAGCATGCCGCTGCGGTGGTGGACGACATGCTCTCGCTCCTCAACGCGCCAGCGGACCTGCGCCACCCTCAGGCTCGAGGCGCATGGGCCGATCGCCCGTTGCTCCTCTTGACGCACGGTATTCCGTTCCCGCCGATCGCTGCGGCGATGGATGAAGGGTGGGTCGACAGCCAGCATCGACTGCTCGCGCTGTCGAGCGACAGCGAGCTCACGGTCGCGAGTCACAGCGGACACTTGATCCATCTCGATGAGCCGGCAGTCGTCATCGAAGCCGTCAGGCGGGTTTATGGGGCCGTGTGCGCGGGCGTCCGCCTCAAAGAGGCGAGATAGCGTCCACGGCACCTCGGACAACGTCGGCCGAAGCGGCTGCTTGCGCAGACGGAATTCGCGGGTTTGCGCTTAGAATCGGGCGATGATGACCTCGCCGCAGGCCGCACGGATTCCAGATGCCATCGCGCCCGGGGTCGCGCGAATGCGGGGCCGCGCGATCGAGCGATTCGACCAGTTCTCTTTCGCATCGGGGCGGCTCGCTCGACCGGTCTATTACGCGGGCGACGACCGAGCTCCAGCGTTGCTGCTCATGCCCGAGATCGCGGGCTTCTCGCCGGGACTGCGCCTGTTCGCCGAGCGTCTGATCGAGGCCCGGTTCCGCGTCTTCGTGCCCTGGCTGTTCGGGCCCCTCGGCCGGCGTGCGCCGCTTCGCAACGCGATGCGGCTGTGCGTATCCCGAGAATTCGCCCATCTGCGCGCGGGCGTCTCATCCCCCATCACCGCATGGCTGCGCGCGCTCACCGCCCACATCAGCAAGCACGCCGGCGCGACCCGAATCGGTGCCATCGGCATGTGCCTGACGGGCGCATTTGCGATTCCGCTCATCATCGATCCACACGTCGTCGCGGCGGTCGCCGCGCAGCCCTCCGTGCCCCTCTCGCCGCTTTTCGTGGCCTTCGGCGTCGGCCGCGAAAGTCGGTTGAGCCGGCTCAACGTCAGCGACCGCGAGCTGGCCGAAGCGCGCACGCGACTCGATGCCGGCACGGCGCACTTGCTGTCGGTCCGGTGCCGGCCCGACCGGCTCTGCCCGCAGGCCAAGATCGATCGGCTGCGGCGCGAATTCTCGGTGGGGCTCGAGATTCGCGAGTATGCGGAGGCGACCGAGCGCAACTCTCTCGGGGAGCGTCCCCATGCCACCTTCACCAAGGAATACCGCCTCGAGCCGCGCGCGTCGGCCGATCATTACTCGCGACGAGCATTCGCCGACTTGATCGCATTCTTCGACAGACATCTGCGCAGCTAGCGTCATCTGCCCGGCGGATGGTCCGCACGACGGACGGCGCTTCGCAGCGGGCGGTCGGGCTCTATAATCGGGCGCTATGGATACGAGCGCGTTGCGTCAGGCGCCCTTCGGCAGCGTCCTGACGGAGACCATGGCGATTGCGTGGTTCCGGGACGGGAACTGGTCGCCGGAGCGCCTGGAGCCGACGGCGCCGCTGCCGATCCACCCGGCGGCGCACGCCCTACACTACAGCAGCTCCTGCTTCGAGGGGTTCAAAGCCTATCGCCGCGCGGACGGAGGCGTTCACCTCTTCCGGGTCGATCGGCACATCGAGCGCATGCGTGAGAGCGCGCGGCTGCTCGTGCTCCCGGAACCCGACGCGGCTCAGCTCGCGCGGATGGTTCTCTCCCTGGTCGACCGTTGCCGAGGCGATGTGCCGGATGCGCCCGGCGCGCTCTATCTGCGGCCCGTGCTCTTCGGCACCGTGCCGAACGTCGGCGCGGCCGGCACTCCGACGCCGGAGGCCTGCCTCGTCGTGCTCGCAAGTCCGGTGTGGGACTACTTCGCCGGCGGACTGAAGCCGCTTCGCATCTCCGTCGAGCTCAGCTCGCGGACCGCTCCGCATCTCGGCATGGTCAAGACGGGGGGCAACTACGCCGCCGCCCTGGGCCCGACGCTTGCGGCACGCCGCGAGCATCGGGCCGATCAGGTGCTGTTCTGCCCCGAGGGCAAGGTGCAGGAAACCGGCGCGGCCAACTTTCTCTTGATCCGAGGCCAGCACATCCTCACGCGGGGCCTCGATAGCACCTTCCTGCACGGGGTCACCCGCGACTCGGCGCTCACGCTTGCCCGCCACTTGGGCTACGAGGTGAGCGAACGCGTCTTCGACGTCGAGGAGACTCTACGGTGGATCGCCGAGGGCGAGGCGGTGCTCTCGGGGACGGCGGCCGTGCTCGCGGGGGTCGGAACGCTGATCCACCAGGGACGAGAGTTTCGCGTGGGAACCGGCGATGTAGGTCCGCACACCAAAGCGTTGCGCGCCGCGCTCATCGCCATCCAGCGCGGCGAGTCCCCGGACACCTTCGGATGGTTGACGCCGGTGTGAGCTCATCGCGGCGCGCTCGCGAGCGAGGCGCCGTCAGTCCGCCTCGCCGAGCCCCCACCCCCCGTCGATGATGATCTGCTGCCCGGTCACGTACGCCGAAGCGGGCGAGGAGAGGAACAGGGCGAGCCCCTTGATGTCCTGCGGGAAGCCGACGCGGTGCATCGGAACGTGCCGGGAGACGGTCTCCTGCACGGCGGGGTTCTTCGCATGGCCGCCGCCGATGTTGGTGATGAAGAAGCCCGGCGCGATCGCGTTGACGGCGATGTTGTAGGCGGCGAGCTCGAGCGCGACGTTCTCGACGAGATGCGCGGCGCCGGCCTTGGCGGCCATGTAGGCCGCTCCGATCACCCCTTCGCACTTGACCGCTGCGAGGGAGGTCGTGACGATGATGCGGCCGCTGCGTCGCGGCTTCATGTGGCGGGCGGCCGCCCTCATCGTCGCAAAGACGCCGTTGAGATTGATGTCGATGACGCGGTTCCAGCGCTCATCGGTGTAGTTCTCGAGCGCTCCGGCCTCGACGCGCGGCCGCTGGGAGCCGACCCACCCGCCGACGAACCCCGGACCCGAATCGATCCCGGCGTTCGCGAAGACCACATCGAGCCGGCCGTACGCCGCGACGGCGCGGTCGAAGGCGGCATCGAGTGCGGGGTGGTCGGTCACATCGAGCACCTCGCCGCGGACGTCCATCCCCGCGCTGCGCAGCCGCTCGGTCTCCTCCGCCACCCGCTCGCGGTGCACGTCGAGCAGAGTGACTCGTGCGCCGTTCTCCGCGAGCGCCTCGGCGTACCCCAATCCGAGTCCGCTCGCTCCGCCCGTCACGATCGCTCCATAGCCCTGGACCTTGAACAACTCGGCGATCTTCATGTGGTGGAGCTCCCCGCGCGGCGACTCGAGCGCGCCATCTTACACTCGCCCACACGAGGAGAGAGCGAGGGTGGCGTATCATGGCGCCCATGCGCATCCCGAGCACCGCACGGCGCCCTGCCCTGACGCTTGCGGCTCTCGCGTGGGTCTCGACGGCGGCGCTCGCCTGGACGGCGCCCCTCGCAAGCGCCGCCTCGCTCGCGCCGGTGACGGCGCTCTCGCCCGATCAACGTCCGACGCTCGTGATCGTGGCGTCGCCCGCCGCGCTCCTCATCGCTCATCACCCCCATCCGCTCTCTGCCGCGGAGGCGGAGCAGCTCGCCCTCAACGTCGGGCTCGAGGCGGCAGAGCCCATCATTCGCCGGCAGGCCCGAACCGGCCTCGATCCGCTGCCTCAGGCGTGGCAGTCGGGTGACCCGGATCGGGGCTTCACCGAGGCGCTCGCGGCGGCGCTCGACCGAACGCAGGCGAACTGGCCCTGGCGGACGCTGCGGATCGTCGCCACCCAGCCGGAGGCGGACAGCGCAGTCGCCGATCTCACCGGGGAGGATGTCGCGGTGGTCAGCTTTCACTGCGAGCTCGAGGACTGGATTCACACGGTCCAGTTCAGTGCGCGGGCCCGCGTGAAGCTGCTCCGGGCGGCGGGCACGCCGCAGGAGTCGCGGACGCAGTTCGGGATCGACCACCTCTCGATGCCGCTCGCCGCCGACTGGGGCCGCGCACGCAAGTACGAGGCGGTGTTCCGCCCCGGCGGCCCGCTCGATCAATCGGTCGACGCGGCTGCGCTCGATTTGAGCCGTGCGCTCGCCGTGACGATCGCCCGCCTCACGACGGGGACCCCCAACATCCGGATCGGGGGCCGCCAGTTCGGCGAGTTGCCCGACAAGCCGATCTGTCCGGAGTGCCGGCCGGACGACGCCGTGCTGCACGAGGAGCCGGGGCGCGTATGGGTCGCCCCCTCGAAGCTCGCGGGCACCGTGCTGTCGCTTCCGGTCGGACCGAGTGACGCGCAGGCGGCAAGCGAGCCGTCTCGACCACGACAGGGCTCATGAGTCGCGCGCGCGGTGCGACGCGCGGGCGCGCAGCCATCCGAGGCTGTCTACCGTGCGGCTTCCGGAGGGGTGGTACTCCGCGCCGATCCAGCCGCCGTAATCGCTGCGATCGATCGCGCTGAAAATCCGCTCGAACGCGAGCGTGCCCGTGCCGGGCTCGTGACGCCCCGGCGAGTCCGCGAACTGGATGTGAGCGACGCGCTCGCGGACGTTGGCGAACGCGGCATCGGGCTCGAGCCCGAGTCGCGCCGCGTGATAGATGTCGAACTGCATGCGTACGCGCCGGTCGCACCGCGAGAGGATGTCGGCGGCGAGCTCGAAGCTCGGCACGCAGTATCCGGGCGCATCGAACGGATTGACCGGCTCGAGAAGCGCGCGGGCCCCCGCCGCATCGAACACCTCGGCGGCGAGCGACAGATGCTCGGTGAGCTGCTCGAGGCACTCCGTGCGCTCCTCAGGCGCGGCGCGGCCGGCGAGCACGTTGATGCAGGGAGTGCGCAGCGCCCGAGCGTATTCGGCGGCGCGGTTGAGCTCGGAACGGAAGATCTCCCGATGCTCGGGCCGGCAGGCCATTCCCGGAGCGGCTCGATCCGGCCCCATCGGGGCGTTGATCAGGACGACGGGCGTGCCGGCCGCCTCGGCGGCGCGGGCGAGGCGCTCGGCCGGGAATTCGTATGGAACCTGGATCTCGACCGCGCCGAAGCCGGCCTCGCGCGCCGCGGCGAAGCGCTCGAGCAGCGGCAGCTCGCGAAACATCAGGCTCAAGTTGGCGGAGAATCGGATCATGGCCCGCGAGGGGGCGGGGAGAGCGTGATCCCCCCGCCGAGGCAGACCCTTAGCACAGGAGTTTGGCTCAGGCAATTAAAGCCTTGACAATGACAGCCTAGGCAAGTATGTTGCGAGCCATGGCGACTTCCCCTCCGAGCGCGCTCAAAGCTCAGGCGGCCGAGCTACCCGAGATCTACGAGGCGGGAACGTATGAGCATCGCAAGGGCGTCGGTTACCTGATGGGGCGGCTGCGCGGGGAGATGCTGAGCTGCCTCGATCGGGAGCTCGCCGCGGACGAGCAGCTCGCCCGCTGGGAGCTCACCGGCGCGCAGTTCATCGTGATCGCCTCGCTCGCGACGAGCGCGGAGGCGAAATCTGCGTCGGACCTGTGCAAGAGCATTTCCTACGACGCGGGCGCGATGACGCGCATGATCGACCGCTTGGAGAGCAAGGGCCTCATCCGGCGCGAGCGCTGCGCGGACGATCGGCGGCTCGTGTACCTCGAGCTCACCGAGGCGGGGCGGGCGGCGTATCCGCGGATGAAGGAGCTCTCGAGGCAGGGCCTCAACCACTTTCTGCGGGGTTTCACGCGGAGCGAGGCGCGCCAGCTCGAGGGCTTCCTGCATCGCATGCTGGAGAACGCGTGAGTTTTTTTGCGGCAATAATTGCCTAGGCATTTTTAGCCTAGTCATATGTCGCCAGGGCATTAGTCGCCGAGGCAGAAGAAGATGGCACGCTACTTCCTTCCAAACCGAGTGCACGGACTTGCGGGGCTTCTCGCCTGGCTACCGCTCGCGGGCTGCGTCACGAGCGGCGGCCTTGCGCCCCAAGCGCGCCTCGAGCGTCCGGCCAACTTGGTCGCCACGCGCAGCCTGAGCGGAGCGCCCCTGAGTCCCGCGAGCTGGCCGGCCGATACGTGGTGGACGCGCTTCGGCGACCCGCAGCTCGATCGGTTGGTCGCCGAGGGCCTCGCCGCGAGCCCGACGTTGAAGGAGGCCGAGGCGCGGACCGGCGAGGCGGTCGCCGCCGCAAGCGGCGCGGACGCGGCGCGGTTTGCGCACGTCGATGGTGGGGCCTCGAGCTTGCGCGAGCTGTTTCCGGGGCACTCGCTGATCCCGCCGCCGTACGGCGGAACGTGGAGTACGTTGAACGAGTTGAGCGCGAGCCTCTCCTGGGACATCGACTTCTGGGGCAAGAGCCGCGCGGCGTACGAGGCGGCGCTCGGCGAGGCGCGGGCCGCCGCGCTCGATGCGCGGGCGGCACGGCTCACTCTCGCCGCGAGCATCGCGCACACCTACGTCGCCCTCGAGCGGGACTACCTGCAGCTCGATGTGGCGCAGGCGCTGCTCGCGGAGCGCGAGCAGATCTACGCGCTCACCCTGCAGCGCAACGCCGCGGGGATCGACTCGCGGCTCGAGCTGAAGCAGGCGGAGTCGGCGCTGCCCGATGCGCGCGAGCGCATCACGCAGCTTCAGGAGGACATCGGTCTCACGCGCGATGCGCTCGCGGCGCTGCTCGGGGCCGGTCCGGACCGCGGGCTCGACATCGGCCGTCCGGCGCTCGCGATGACCGCCGGCGTCGAGATTCCGAGCCGCCTGCCCGCCGAGCTGCTCGGACGGCGTCCCGACATCCTCGCGCTGCGCTGGAGGATCGAGGCCACGCGTCGCGGCATCGAGCGGGCGCAGGCCGAGTTCTACCCGGATGTGAATCTCTCGGCCCTCGCCGGGCTGCAGAGCCTCGGGACGGGGCCGTTCGCGGTCGCGGCGAACCGGGAGGTGGGCGCGGAGGCTGCGATCACGCTGCCGATCTTCGATGCGGGAGAGCGGCGGGCCGATCTCTCCGCGCGCGATGCCGAGTACGACCTCGCCGTGGAGCGCTACGACCAGGCGCTCGACGATGCGATGCGCGAGGTGGTGGACCAGCTCGTCTCCTTCAGGAGCGTCGCCGAGCAGCGCGCCGAGCAGCGCGAAGGCCTCGCGACGGCGCAGGACGCCTACGACCTCGCGCTGCTGCGCTATCGAGAGGGCCTCGGCAACTACTTGCAGGTGCTCACGACGCAGACGCAGCTCCTCGCCCAGCGCAGCCTGGATGCGGATCTGCGCGCGCGGGCGTGGGACGTATCGATCGATCTGGCACGAGCGCTCGGCGGCGGCCTCGCGGCCGACTGAGCGGCGGAGGGCGGCGAATCTCGCCTCATCGGAGCATGAATATGAGCAGTGAAGACACAACCCCCCCGGTCTCCTTCTTAAGCGTCCCGCGATGGCGCTGGCTCTCCGTGTCGGCCGCTGCGTTCGTGCTGATCGCGGCCGGCTACGCCGCGTACTGGACGCTCGATGGGCGGTATCACGAGGCGACGGACGATGCGTACGTCGATGGCAACGTGGTGCAGATCACGCCGCAGATCTCGGGCACGGTGACGGAGATCGGGGCGGATGATACGCAGTTCGTGCGCGCGGGCACGATGCTGGTTCGCCTCGACCCGGCGGATGCGGAGGTGGCGCTCGATGAGGCCGACGCTCACCTCGCCCGCACGGTTCGCGAGGTGCGCGGCCTGTTCGCGACCACCGGTCAGCTGACGGCCGCGGTCGCGGTGCGCGAGTCCGAGCTCGAGATGGCGCAGAAGGATCTCGAGCGTCGGGAGCGCCTCGCGAGCTCCGGAGCCATCTCGGGCGAGGAGCTGCAGCATGCCCGAGACGCCGTACGGAGCGATGAGGCCGCGCTCCTCGCCGCGCGCCAGCAACTCGATGCGAATCGCGCACAGGT
>JASHTK010000023.1 GCA_030040575.1 Gammaproteobacteria bacterium | reverse complement strand
CAAGCGCTCCGTCGCGCGGCCGCGGATCCGCCGCATCGAGCTCATCGACGCCGCGCGCCTCGACCTGCCTTACCTCGAGGCGGCCGCGGGCGGCAACAACCTCGCGCGCTTCCTCACCGGCCTGCCGCCCAACGTGCTCGATGCGCGCGCGTATCGGCGCTTCATCGCCGCGCTCGCGCGCAAGGAGGGGCTCGGCGCGCGCTGGCTCGATGAGGCGGCGTTGCGGCGCCTCGGCGCCGGCGCCTTTCTCGCCGTGGCGAGCGGCAGCGCCGAGCGCACGGCCGGGATCGCGCATCTGCGCTATCGGCCGGACCGGCGGCGCGGCCGCCCGGATGTGGCGCTCATCGGCAAGGGAGTGCTCTTTGACACCGGCGGCACGAACTTAAAGCCGCACCGCGCGATGCTCGACATGCACACCGACATGGCCGGCAGCGCCGTGGCGCTTGCGACGATCGCCGCGCTCGCCCGCTTGCGCGCACCGCTCGCGGCAGACGCCTGGATCGCCGTGACCGAGAACTCGATCGGCCCGCGGGCGTACCGGCCGCAGGAGGTGGTGCGCGCGGCGAACGGCACGACCATCCAGGTGATCCACACGGACGCCGAGGGGCGGATGGTGCTCGCCGACGCGCTTGCGCTCGCGGGCCGCACCGCACCGCGGCTGATGATCGACTTCGGAACGCTCACCGGGACCTGCGTGCACGCGCTCACGGAGCGGATGAGCGGCCTCTTCACGAACGAGCCGCGCCTGACGGCGAGGCTTCTCGCCGCGGGCCGCGCGAGCGGCGAGCGGGTGTGGAACTTCCCGCTCGATGCGGACTACGACTCCGACCTCGAGAGCAAGGTCGCCGACGTCCTGCAGTGCGCGATCGACGCCAAGGGCGATCACATCCTCGCCGCGCGGTTCCTCAGCCGGTTCGTGCCCGCAGGAGTTCCCTGGGTGCACCTCGATCTCGCCGCCGCGTTGCGCCCGGGCGGTCTCGGCCACATCCCGACCGACGTGACGGGGTTCGGCGTACGCTATGCGCTCGAGCTGCTCCTGAAGACTCGCGTGCTCGATGAGCTCGAGGCGGCAGAGTGAGCGCGGCCCCGGCGAGCGCGGCGCGGACGCTCCGGCTGCGGCGCCCGGACGACTGGCACCTGCACCTGCGCGACGGGGAGCAGCTCGGCGCCGTGCTGCCGTTCACCTGCGCGAGGTTTGCCCGGGCGATCGTCATGCCGAACTTGCAGCCCCCGCTCACCACGACGGAGCTCGCGCTCGGCTATCATCGTCGCATCTGCGAGCGGTTGCCCGCCGGCGCGGCGTTCGAGCCGCTCATGACGGTCTACCTCACCGACCGGACCGATCCGGCCGAGGTGGACCACGCGCATGAGAGCGGGCGCATCTTCGGCTTCAAGCTGTATCCGGCCGGCGCAACGACCCACTCGGAGGCGGGCGTCACCGATCTGCGGCGGATCGACCGGGTGCTCGAGCGCATGAGCGAGGCCGGCATGGTCCTGCAGGTGCACGGAGAGACGGCGGACCCCGCGGTGGACGTCTTCGAGCGGGAGGCGCGCTTCATCGATGAGGCCCTCGCGCCGCTTGCGCAGCGCCACCCGCGGCTGCGCATCGTCGTAGAGCACATCACGACGCGCCGCGCGGTGCAGTTCGTCCGCGCCGCGCGTCCGGGCATCGCCGCGACGATCACCCCCCAGCATCTGCTGCTCGACCGCAACGCGCTCTTCGCGGGCGGCATCCGCCCCCATCACTTCTGCCTTCCGGTGCTCAAGACGGCCGCCGACCGCGCGGCGCTCATCGAGGCGGCCGTGAGCGGCGATGCGAGGTTCTTTCTCGGCACGGACAGCGCCCCTCACGCGCGGCGCGCGAAGGAGGCGGCCTGCGGCTGCGCCGGGATCTTCTCGGCGCATGCCGCGATCGAGCTCTACGCCGAGGCGTTCGAGTCCGCCGGGCGGCTCGATGCGCTCCCGGGATTTGCCTCGCAGTTCGGCGCCGACTTCTACGGGCTGCCGCGCAACTCCGCGGAGATCACGCTCCGCCGGGAGCCCTGGCAGGTGCCGGACGCGTACCCGTTCGGGGCCGACGAGCTCGTGCCGCTTCGAGCGGGGCAGACGGTCGCCTGGCGGATCGCCTCATGAGCGAGCCCCCGGCAGCCCTCGGCGCCTCCTCGCCCGACCTCGCTCCGACGGCCGCCCTCATGGCGCGCCGGTTCCGGGGATTCCTGCCCGTCGTGATCGACGTGGAGACCGGCGGGTTCCGCGCCGCGACGGATGCGCTGCTCGAGATCGCGGCGGTGCTCATCGACATGGCCCCGAGCGGTGCGCTCACGCGCGGCGCGACGGTGAGCTATCACGTCCAGCCCTTCGCCGGCGCACGCCTCGATCCGGCCGCGCTCGGCGTGAACGGCATCGACCCGTTCCACCCGCTGCGGCCGGCGCTGCCGGAGCGCGACGCCCTGCTCAGGATCTTCCGCGAGGTCCGCCACGCGGCCCGCGCGTACGAGTGCCGGCGCGCCATCCTGGTCGGGCACAACGCTTCCTTCGATCTCGGATTTCTCAACGCAGCGGTCGAGCGCACCGAGGTCAAGCGCAACCCCTTCCACCCCTTCTCGTGCTTCGATACCGCGACGCTCGCCGGAGCCGCCCTCGGGCAGACGGTGCTCGCCAAGGCCGTCACGGTCGCCGGCATGCCGTGGGATGCGAGCTCGGCGCACTCGGCGGTCTACGACGCGGAGCGCACCGCGGACCTGTTCTGCCATATCTGCAACGCGATGCGGGAGAGCTACGCCCAGGCGGAGCGGCGCGCCTGTGCCCTCGGGTGGCTGCGGACCGCGCCGAGTGAGTCCGCGGGCGAGGATGCGGAGATCGACAGCTGACGCCGAGGGCGCCGCACCCGCGAGCGCGCCCCCGCGGTCGCCGCGCCTACGCCGCGCCTACGCCGCGACGGCGCCGGCTTCCGCGAGCAGCTTCTTCAGCTCACCGTTGCGGAACATCTCAAGGGCGATGTCGCAGCCGCCGACGAGCTCGCCGTTCACGTAGAGCTGCGGGTAGGTCGGCCAGTTCGAGTAACGCTTGAGCGCTTCGCGCAGCTCGGGATCCTCAAAGATGTCGACGGATTTGAACTGAGCGCCGCACGCCCGCAGCGCCGCGACGGCCTGCGCCGAGAACCCGCACTGCGGGAAGTCCGGAGTGCCTTTCATGAAGAGCACGACCGGGCTCGAGGAAAGTTGGGCCTTGATGCGATCCGTGACGTCCATCTGTATCTTCTCCTCATGGGCTGCGCCCAGGGTCTTTGAGGCCGCCCGCGCGACCCCGGAGTAGGCTTCGACGAGGGCGCCCGGCCCGGCGCCGCCATTGAATTATGGGGGGGCCTCGCCTATTCTTCAAACTCTGCAACGCTTGCGCTCGAGCTTGGGCGGCGCATTAACATGCTGAGCCCCGATCCTCCCCAAATTCCGCCCGATCTGCCGCTGCAGGTCTCCGCAGCGCTGCGGGAAGATGTGGGCGGCGGGGATGTGACGGCGAGCCTCGTTCCGGCCGATCAGCACGTGCGGGGCGAGGTGATCACCCGCGAGGACGGCGTGCTCTGCGGCGCGCCCTGGGCCGCCGAGACGTTCCGCCAGCTCGATCCGCGCATCGCGCTCGACTGGGCGGTCCCGGACGGCGAGCGGATGCGGGCGGGACAGGTCATCTTGAGCGTGCGCGGGCCCGCGCGTCCCCTGCTCACCGGCGAGCGCACGGCGCTCAATTTCCTGCAGCTGCTCTCGGGGGTCGCGACCGCGGCACGGCGCTTCGTGGACGCCGTCGCGGGCACCGGCTGCACCATTCTCGATACCCGCAAGACCCTTCCGGGGCTGCGCAGCGCGCAGAAGTACGCCGTGCGCTGCGGGGGCGCCCGCAACCACCGCATGGGCCTTCACGACATGATCCTCGTCAAGGAAAACCACATCGCGGCGGCCGGCTCGCTCGCGGCGGCCCTCGCGGCGGCAAAGCGGGTGGGCGGCGGGCTGCGGGTGGAAGTCGAGGTGGAGTCGCTCGATGAGCTCGAGGAGGCGCTCGCCGCGGGCGCGGACGTGATCATGCTCGATGACTTCAGCCTCCCCGACCTGCGCGCCGCCGTCGCGCGCGTGCGCGCATTGGGCTCGCCCGTGAAGCTCGAGGCCTCGGGCGGCGCCAGCCTCGAGACCGTGCGCGCGATCGCCGCGACCGGCGTCGACTTCGTCTCCGTCGGCGCGCTCACCAAGCACGTGCGCGCCGTGGACCTCTCGATGCAGCTCGAGTTCTCGGGGCGATAGCGCGGCGCAGGAGCGCGGCGCGATCGGCCGGCGCGCTGTCGCGCCCCGCGCAGCTCATGCGACCGCGGACTTGAGGACCCGTTGGGGCTGCGCGACTCCGTAGCCCTGGGCGTAATCGACGCCCAAGCTGCGCAGCATCTGGATGATCTCCGCGTTCTCGGCGAACTCGGCGACCGTCTGCTTGCCGGTCAAGTGGCCGATCTCGTTGATGGACCGCACCATCTCCCGGTCGATCGGGTCGCGCAGGATCTCGCGCACGAAGCTGCCGTCGATCTTCAGGAAGTCCACCGGGAAGTGCTTCAAGTACCCGAACGAGGAGAGTCCGCGCCCGAAGTCATCGAGCGCGAACTTGCAGCCGAGCTCCTTCAGGGCCTGGATGAAGCGGTTCGCCTGCGAGAAGGAGGCGACGGCGGCGGTCTCGGTGATCTCGAAGCAGATCTTCGAGGCATCGAGCCCGCTGCGGTGGAACTGATCGATGACGAACGGCAGGAACTTGTCATCGCCGAGGCTCTGGCCGGAGAGGTTGATCGAGCAGAGCATGAGCCGCTCGCGCTCGTCGGCCTCCGAGACGAGCCAGCGGAAGGCGTTCTCGATGACCCAGCGGTCGATCGCAGGCGTGATGGCGTAGCGATCGGCCGCCGCGATGAAGCTCTCCGGGGAGACGATGCGCCCGTTCTCATCGCGCAGGCGCAGCAGCAGCTCGTAGTGCGCCCCGGGCTCGACCCGCTGCAGCGGCTGGATCTGCATGCGGTAGAGCTCGAAGCGGCCCTCCTCGAGCGCAGCGTTGATGCGCGCGGCCCACTGCATCTCGCGGCGCCGCCGCATGAGCTCCACGTCGTTCTCGGCGAAGCTGTGCACGCGGTTGCGTCCCGCCTCCTTCGCCGCGGTGCAGGCGCTGTCCGCCGCCGAGAGGATCGAGGCCACGTCCTCATTGTCGGCGGTGATCGGGACGACCCCGATGCTCGCCCCGAGGCGAAACACCCGATCCTCCCAGGTGAAGCGGAAGTTGCGCACCGCCTCGCGCAGCAGCTCCGCGAGCCGCATGGCCTCATCGAGCGAGCAGCCCTCGAGGAGGATCCCGAACTCATCCCCCCCGAGGCGCGAGAGCGTGTCGCGCCAGCGCACCTTGCTCTTCAGGAGCGCGCCGACCTGCCCGAGGAGCGCATCGCCCGCGCTGTGCCCGCAGGTGTCGTTGATGATCTTGAACTGATCGATGTCGAGATAGCACAGCGCGTAGGAGCCCTCCCGCGCCTTGGCGCTCTTCAAGGCCCGCTCGATGCGGCTCTCGAGCTCGCGCCGGTTGACCAGGCCCGTGAGCAGGTCGTGGCTCGCGTGGTAGGAGAGCCGGCGGTTGAGCTCGCGCGACTCGCTCACGTCGTGGAACACGAGCACGCCGCCGCCCACGTGTCCCTGGCCGTCGCGAATCGGCGCGGCCGTCGCCTCGACGTACAGCTCGTTGCCGTCCCGGCGGATGAGCAGCATGGGCCGCACGGATTTGATGGGCCGGGCGCGGCGGATCGAGACCGAGAGCGGGTTCTCGAGCGGCTCGCAGGTCTCCTCGTGGAAAGCGCGGAAGATCTCCTCGACCGGACGGCCCATCGCATCCTCGAGACGCCACCCGGTGAGCTCGGCGGCGACCGGATTGATGTAATCGATCGTCGAGCTCGCATCGGTCGTGATGACCCCGTCACCGATCGACTGCAGCGTGATCTGCGCGCTCTCCTTCTCGCGGAACAGGGCCTCCTCGTAGATCTTGCGCTCCGTGATGTCGAGCTCGACCCCGACGAGGCGCAGCAGCCGGCCGTGCGCATCGACGCGGGCCTGGGCCCGGCTCAGCACCCAGCGCCACTCCCCGCTCCGGTGGCGCATGCGGTGCGTGCTCTCGAAGATCGGAGTTTTGCCGGCGACGTGGTCGCGGAGCGCCGCCTGCACGCGCGCGACGTCGTCGGGGTGAACGAGGTGGCGCCAGTCGGGCGAGTCGCGCAGCTCCTCGTCGCTGTAGCCGAGCATCGCCTTCCAGCGCGGCGAGAAGTACACCTCGTTGCTCTCCACGTCGAGGTCCCACAGTCCGTCGTTCGCGACGGCCTGCGAGCGGCTCGCCCGCTCCTCGAGCCGCCCGAGACGCTGCGCGATCCGCAGCCGCTCGAGCCCCGTGCCGAGGCTCGAGCCCAAGAGCTTCAGCAGCAGCTGCAGGTTCACGTCCCACGGACCGTGCGGCTGGATGCGCGCGAGGGCGAGGACACCGGCCGGCTCGCTCTCCGCACCGAAGGCGACGAACAGCACCGAGCCGAGCTGCAGCTCGGAGAAGCGCCGCGCCTCGGGGAGCTGCTCGCGGCGCGGCGCGCCCGTATCGCGCAGCTCCGTGAGCCGCATGTGCTGCAGGCGCGATTCGAGCCAGGGGTAGCTTGCCAGGGGCTCGCCCTGCAGCGCCTCGGGCTGACAGGGCACGAGCCCGCGCCGTGCGACGTGAATCTCCCCGAAGCGCCGGTCGGCGCCGATCAGCGCGACGAACGCGCAGTCGCTCGAGGTGATCTCCGAGAGGGCGAGGAGGCTCCGCTCGATGCAGGCGCTCGCGGACTCGCGCTGCAGGTTCTGCAGGTCCACGGCGATCTTGGTGCACTCCACATCGATGCCGAGAGCCGGCAGGGCGGACCGTCCCGTCCAGGTGTTGGAGGCCAAGACGTCCGAGGCCGTAAGCTCCCCGGGTGTCTCCGGCGGCACGCTCGACATCGCGACTCCTCGCCTCCCTCAGCGAATCCGACTTTTAGTCTTGCAGGCCCGGGCCAGGCTCGCGGCGACGTCCGTCATGGGCTCGCCGGTGATCGCTCGGGTCCGCGGCGCCCCCGCTCGAGCGGGACGAGGCAGCCGACCTGCGGACAATTCTCGCACATTAAATCAGGAATACAAGCTAACATGCTGTTCGATCAAGGTTTATACTTATATTCTACCCCAGCGCCGCACGCGCCGCCTGGTAGAGCCGCTTCAGCTCCCCCTCCATCTCGCCCTGCATGCGCTCGAGCCCCGCCGCATCGATGACCCGGCCGACGTGACGGGGGGGGCCGATCGCGATGGCGATCCGCGAGAAGGGAACGGGAATCACGAACTTGTCCCACTTGATGAGCCACGCGCGCGAGGCCGCGTAGGCCATCGGGAGCATCGGGCGTTGCGACATCTGAGCGAGGAGGATCGCGCCCGGCTTGAACTTGAATCGCGGTCCGTGCGGGCCGTCGGGCGTGATGATCGGGGAGACCCGCTCCTTGACGAGCGCCTGATAGTAGTCGCGCAGCGCCTGCGCGCCCGTATGCGAGGAGGAGCCGCGGATGACGATCGCGCCCGCCCGCCGCGCCATCATCGCGCCGAACTCCCCGTCCACCGAGGGGCTCACGAGCCAGCCGACCGTGAGCCCCCGCGCGCGCTGCTCGAGCAGCAGCTTGCCGCAGTAAAGCTGGTGCTGGTGCCAGTAGCAGGGAATGAAGGAGGGATGGCCCGCGATCGCCTGAGCCAAGTGCTCGGCACCCTCGATGCGCACGATGCGGCACGAGAGCCACCAGCCTCTCACGATCGCGACGGCGAGCGGCACGGCAAGCCGGTAGAGGAGCCTGCGCGCCGCCGTCATGCGCCGCCCGGAGCGCGTGCGCGTGCGATACAGGGTGTTGCGCAGCCCGCCGTCCGGGTCCCGATCGCTCATGCGGCGCGCCGCGCGCGGGAGCGGGGCCGCGCGGTGCGGCGGGACACGGGAGCGAAGCGCTTCCGGTAAGATGCCCCCATTGCCTCATCATCCCCGTACTGCATGACCGCGACCGAGCCGGCTCGGCGGGAGCCGCCCGAGGCCGAACCCCCCTTTGACATCGGCTCCACCGAGGATTCGCTGGAGCGGATGACCGAGCTGTTCGCCCGTCTCGGCGACATCTACCGGGTCTATGCGCCCGGCCGCAAGTCCTACGCCTACGTCGTCAACCACCCCGACGATGTGAAGCGCGTGCTCGTCGCCAACCACCGCAACTATACCAAGGGTGTCGGGCTCGACCGGGTGAAGATCCTCCTCGGCAACGGCATCATGACGAGCGAGGGGGAGCTGTGGCGGCGCCAGCGGTACATGATGCAACCGCTGTTCCACCGCCGCGTGATCACCGAGTTCGCGCGCGTGATCGCCGCGGCGAACGACCGCTTCGCCGAGCGCTGGGACGGCTCGTGCCGGCGCGGCGAGCGGGTGAACCTCACGGATGAGATGAGCGAGCTCACGCTCGACATCGTGCTGCGCTCGATCTTCGGCCGCGACCTCGAGCGGCTCTGCGAGGAGCTCGGCGGCAATCCCTTCGAGGTCGTCACCCGCGAGCCGGCGCGCAACCTGCAGTTCGCGTACAAGTTCCGCTCCCTCACCCGGCACGTCGCCGACCTCATCCGCCGGCGCCGCGAGGGCGCGGAGGAGCACGCGGACTACGTCGGGATGCTCATGAGCGCCCGGGACAAGGAGAGCGGGGAGCCGATGGGCGAGCGCCAGCTGATCGATGAGATCATGACGCTTGTCGTCGCCGGCCACGAAACGACGGCGAGCGGCCTCAACTGGACCTGGTATCTGCTCTCTCAGCACCCCGACGTCGATGCCCAACTGTACGCGGAGCTGAGCGCCGCCCCCCGGCTCGCGGCACCGAGTCTCGCCGAGATGGAGTCGCTCCCCTACGCTCAGCAGGTGGTCAACGAGGCGCTGCGGCTCTATCCGCCCGGCTGGCTGCTTTCGCGCCGCGCCATCGGGCCGGACGTGCTCGCCGGATACGACATCCCCGCCGGTGCGGACGTGCTGCTGTGCCTGTACCTGCTGCACCGGCACCCGCGCTACTGGAGGGATCCCGACGCATTCCGCCCGGAGCGCTTCGCGCCCGCTCACGACGCCGAGCGGCCGCGCTTCGCCTACATGCCGTTCGCCGCCGGCCCGCGGCACTGCATCGGGGAGACCTTCGCCCTTTACGAGATGCTGGTGCACCTGTACAAGCTCGCCGGGCGCTTCCGGCTCGTCCGCGACTCCGCCGAGCCGATCGCGCTCGAGGCGCAGATCAACCTTCGCACCCGCAAGCCGCTCTACATGAGGCTGGAACGCCGCTGATGATCCATGCCGCCACGCTCGCCGAGCTCATCGAATCGAACCGCCGGCTCCCGGGCGACATCACCTACCTCGAGGGGGAGAGGAGCGAGCGGGTGGTCGGCTTCGCCGAGCTCTACGAGCGCGCCCTCGGCATCCTCCATCACCTGCAGCGGCTCGGGGCGCGCCGCGGCGACCCGCTCATCCTGCTCCTCGCCGACAACGAGCCGTTCATCGACGCCTTCTGGGCCGCCATCCTCGGCGGCATCGTGCCCGTGCCGGTCGCGGTCGGCATCAGCGATGAGCACCGCCACAAGCTGCTGCGCATCGCGCGCAAGCTCGGGCGGCCCTTCCTGTACACGGACCGGCGCTCGCTCGAGCGCATCGGCGGATTGGCGGCATCGGTCGGGGAGCAGAGCAGCTTCGAGCAGCTGAAGAGCCGCGCGTTCCTCGTCGATCAGCTCGATGACATCTCGCGCGCCGGCAAGCCCGCCCGCGCCGCGCCCGATGAGGTGGCCTTGATCCAGTTCTCCTCCGGATCGACGAGCGAGCCGAAGGGCGTCGTGCTCACGCATCGGAACATCCTCGCGAACGGCCGCGCGGTCGAGGAGGTCTGCGGCCTCGGCGAGCGGGACGTGAGCCTCTCGTGGATGCCGCTCACGCACGACATGGGGCTCATCGGCTTTTTCATCTACATGTTCGCGACCCGCGTGCGCATCCACCTCATGCCGACCGAGCTGTTCGTGCGCCGGCCGCTGCTGTGGATGACCTTCGCGGCGGGCAAGCGCGCGAGCATCCTGTGCTCGCCGAACTTCGGGTATCGGCACTACCTGAAGGTGCTCGGCGACCGCCCGGTGGACGGGCTCGATCTCTCCCCCGTCCGCCTCATCTACAACGGCGCCGAGCCGATCTCCGTGAGTCTCTGCGAGGAGTTCCTCGAGCGCTTGGCGCCCGCGCGGCTCAAGCGCGAGTCGATGTTCCCCGTGTACGGGCTCGCGGAGGCCTCGCTCGCGATGACCTTCCCGACCCCCGGGGCGCCCTACCGCACGGTGAGCGTCAGCCGGCATCGCTTGGGAGTCGGTGAGGCGCCGCAGCCCGTCGCGGCCGGCTCGCGCGATGCGGTGGAGCTCATCTCGGTCGGCCGCCCCATTCCGTACAGCCGCCTGCGCCTCACCGGCCACGACGGGCAGCCCCTGCCGCAGGGCGTCGTCGGGAATATCGAGATCGCCGGCGACAACGTGACGCGGGGCTATTACGAGGACCCGGAGGCGAACGCCGCGACGATCACGGCCGACGGCTGGCTGCGCACCGGCGACCTCGGAGTCATCGAGCGCGGCGATCTCTACATCACCGGCCGCGCGAAGGAGATCCTGTTCGTCAACGGCCAGAACTACTACCCGCACGACCTCGAGAGCATCGCCCAGCGGGCCCGAGGACTCGATCTCGGCAAGGTAGTCGTCGGCGGCGCCCGGCCGCCCGGCGCGCAGACGGACCAGCTGATCGTCTTCGTCCTGCACCGCGCGGGAGCGGAGGAGTTCGTGCCGGTCGCGGCCGAGGTGACCCGGCTCATCAACGAGCACACCGGCCTCGAGGTCTCCGAGGTCGTCCCCGTGAAGCGCATCCCGAAGACGACGAGCGGCAAGATCCAGCGCCACCTGCTCGAGCGCGCCTACGAGGAGGGGGAGTTCGCCGCCGAGCTCGCCGCGCTCGCCGCGCTGCGCGAGGCGCGGCGCGGCCCGCGGAGCGCCTCGCGCACCCAGATCGAGGAGACGCTGCGGACGATCTGCGACGCCGCGCTCGAGGGCAAGAAGCTCGGCATCCACGACAACCTGTTCGAGATCGGCGCGAGCTCCCTGAAGCTCATCGAGATCCACGAGCAGATCGACCGGGAGTATCCGGGGGCCGTCGATCTCACCGAGCTCTTCGACTACCCGACGATCGCCGAGCTCGCGAGCCACCTCGAGCGCAAGCTCGCCGCCCCCGCCCCGGCTTGACCGCGCTCAGGCCCGCGCGTAGACGGACCGTTTGAGCTTCCAGCGCTTGTGCGACCACGGCCAGTCGGCCGGCGCGGCCCGGATCTGCGCCTCGACGAGCCGCGCGTAGCGCTCGGTGAGCTCCCCGGGGGCGAGCGGCTCGTCCGCGGCCGCAAGCGGGCTCACCTCGATCCGGTAGTGGCCGCGCCGCGCGCGCCGCATCGACACGAAGAACACGGGAAAGTGCGTGGCCCGCGCGATCTCCTCGGCGCCCACGTAGAAGGCCGTCTCGCGGTTGAGGAAGCGCGTCCAGTGCATGCGCTCGCTCGTGCGCGGCTCCTGGTCGGCGACCATCGCGATGGCGCGCGGGGTGCGGCCCCGCTTGATGATGTCGCCGAGCAGCTGCTGCGCGGGCACGAGGCGGCTGCCGAAGCGCGTGCGCAGCCGCATCATCTCCCGCTCCGCCCACGGATCGACGAGCGGCTTGTAGGCCGCATCGAGCGGGGATTCGAGCTCGAGCGACAG